>DATIOS010000416.1:0-16574 GCA_035472915.1 Thermoanaerobaculia bacterium | reverse complement strand
GCAGGCGCAGGGCCTCCCGGTATTCGCGCTCGGCTGCGTCGAGGTGGCCTTCGGCGAAGAGGGCCATCCCCAGGTTGTTGTGGGCGATCTCCGAGCCGGGATTTTCCTTCACGGCAGCCGCGAAGAGGGTGTGATCGTTGCGGTAGATCGACGCCCGCAGCGCGGCGGCAGCTCCCAGACCGGCAATCGCGACGAGCCCGGCCACCGCCAGAATCCGCCGCGCTGGGGATTGCGCCAGCCGGCTCGCTAGCAGTCCAGCCAGCCAGGCGAGTCCTACCGAAGGTAAATAGAGATAGCGCTCCGCGAAGTTGGAGCCGCCGATGGCGTCGGCCCGCAGGACCGGCAGCAGAAACGCGAAGACGAACGCCAGGGGAACGACGATCTCCCGCCGTCCCAAGCTCCTCCAGGCCGCCACCGCCAGTCCCGCCATAGCTATGACCGCCGCGGAAAGCCCCACCAGTGCGACGAAGGAAAGAAGAGGCGGCACCGGCACCACGGTCAGCACCTTCGCGGGAAACGGAACGACGAGAAATCCAAGGTACCGGGCCAGCAACGCGGCTCCGTACGCCACGGCTCCAGCCGCCGACGCGGTGACGCCATAGTTCCTGGGCGCAAACCCGCCCAAGGCGTGAAGGCGTAGAGCGAGATAGAGAAGTAAGACCAGCCCATAGGGAGCTAGGCGTGCCAACCCCCGCCGAAACGCCAATCCCAAAGACCCTTCCCGCCGCCACTCCGTACTCTCCACGATAACCAAGACCAGCAGAGCCGCCACCCCCGTCTCCTTCGCCAGACAGGCCATCAAATACGCGACCGGCCCAATCCAAAATCCAAAATCCAAAATCCAAAATCTCCCCGTGTCTTTCACTCTCAGATAGGCCAGGACTGCGATCAGCACGAACACGGCCGCCAACAGGTCGGTCTGTCCGCCGGCCCAGGCCACGGCCTCGGCGTGGGTGGGGTGGACGGCGAAGAGGAGGCCGGCCGTCAGCGCGGCGGCGGTCGCGCCGTCTCCCTGGATCAGCCGGCTTGCTCCCCAGGCCACCAGCAGGCAGACCGCCAGGTGCAGCGCCACCGAGGCGGCATGGAAGGCGGTGGGATCGAGCCCGAAGGTGCGGGCCAGCAGCGAATCGAAGGCTCCGAAGACTGGGCGGTAATAGTTCGAGCCGAGTGGCCCCTGCTCGGGGCTGAAGCCCCAGAAAGGCCGGGTGAGGAAGAGGCGCAGGCCGTCCGGTGAGCGCAGCCATGGGTTACGCTCGATCTGCACGTGATCGTCGAAGACGAAACCGAAGCCGAGCGTGAAGCCGTAGATGGCCAGCACAGCTCCCAGAAGCCAGAGGGTCAGGCTGGCGTTGCGGCGAGAAAGGGGTGTCACGGTGCTATCATGCACCGCCTTTGAGAGTTGGAGCCCTTGGTGAATGAACGAAACGACCCGTCCGCGGTCAAGCTGAGCGTCATCATCCCGGTGTACAACGAGCGGTATCTGGTCGGCGAGCTCGTCCGCCGGGTGCTTGCCGTGTCGGCGCCCGAGATCCGCGAGCTGGAGCTTCTCCTCGTCGACGACGGCTCGAAGGATGGCAGCCTCGACATCCTCCGCCAACTCGCCGCCGACCATCCGGACCGCGTCCGGCTGCTGGAGCAGGGGAAGAACCAGGGCAAGGGAGCGGCCATCCGCCGCGGTATCGCCGAGGCCACGGGCGATCTCATCCTCTTCCAGGACGCCGACCTCGAGTACGACCCCCGGGACTATCCGCGTCTCATCCGCCCTTTCCTGGAGGACGGCGCGGACGTCGTCTATGGCTCCCGATTCCTGCCCAGCGAGCGCCGCCGCGTCCTCAATCACCGCCATACGCTGGGCAACAAGTTGCTCACCAACTTGAGCAACTGGTTCACCGACCTCAACCTGACCGATATGGAGACCTGCTACAAGGCGTTCCGGGCGCCGCTCCTGAAGTCGATCCCCATCCGCTCCAACGACTTCGCGATGGAGCCGGAGATCACCGCCAAGGTGGCCAAGCGCGAGTGCCGCATCTTCGAGGTGCCCATCTCCTACCTGGGCCGCACCTATCGCGAGGGGAAGAAGATCGGTTTCAAGGACGCCTTCAAGGCTTTACGAACCATGGTGCAGTACAGCTTGATCGACGATCTCTACGCCGAGGACGAGTACGGCTCGCATATTCTCCACAGCCTGGAGAAGGCGAACCGTTTCAACCGCTGGATGGCCGACGCCATCACTCCCCACGTCGGCGCCCGGGTGCTGGAGATCGGCGCCGGCATCGGCAACATCACCTCCTGGCTGCTGCCGCGCGATCTCTACGTGGCGTCCGACATCAATCCCCAGTACATCGACTATCTGAAGAACCTCTCCCTGGGCAAACCTTATCTTCAGGTGGACCGCATCGACCTCGAGGACCCGCGGTGCTTCGAGCCGTGGCTGGGAGCGTTCGACACCGTCGTCTGCCTCAACGTGCTGGAGCACGTGCGCGATCCGCTGCTCGCCCTGCGCAACATGCACAGCGCTCTCGCCCCCGGCGGCCGGGTGGTTCTCTACGTGCCGCAGGGGCAGAGCCTCTACTCCAGTCTCGACGAGGTGCTGGGACATCGGTGCCGCTACGAAAAACCGGCCCTCGCCGAAGAGCTTCGCACCACCGGCTTCGAGCTGGAGTCGATGCGCGACTTCAATCACTTCGGCATTCCCGGCTGGTACTGGAACGGCAAGATCCTCAAGCGGCGCCACTTCAGCCGCTTCCAGCTCAAGGTCTTCAACATGATGGTGCCGGTATTCCGGCCCCTCGACACGCTGGTTCCGGGTCGCGGGCTGGGGATTATCGCGGTGGCCAGGAAGACGTGAACGCCTGCCGCCGCTCCCTGCTGCTGGGAGCCGCTTTCGCCTGCTTGGTCGCCGGTTGTTCCCGAGCTCCCAGCTTTGCCAAACGCCCTGACAACGTCGTGGTGGTCGTCATCGACACGCTGCGGCGGGACCATCTGGCGACTTACGGCTACAGCCGGGACACGGCGCCGTTCCTCGGCGAGCTCGCTCGCCAGGGCGTGATCTTCGACGGGCTCTCGCCCAGTTCCTGGACGAAGCCGGCAACCGCGTCGCTGCTGACCGGCCTGCACCCTCTACGGCATCAGGCCGAAGGCCGCGTCGACGCTCTTCCGGAGGACGCCGTCACCCTGGCCGAGCGTTTGCGCGATGCTGGGTACCGGACCCTGGGAGTGAGCGCGAACGGCTGGGTGACTTCCGCCTTCGGCTTCGCCCGCGGGTTCGGCGATTTTCTCCGCCGGGACAGCGTCAAGGCCCGGGAGCTGAATCACGAGATGAAGACCGGCCTCGACCGGCTCCGTCCCCCTTTTTTCCTCTACGTCCACTACGTCGATCCGCACCTCCCGTACGATCCGGCGACGGCCTGGGACGGACGGCCGCTGCCGCCGAGCACGCGTCCGGTAACCGTAGCGGAGACGGACGCGACCCACTTCGTGGCGCGCTCCCCGGAGCTGCTCGCGCGGGCCCGGGATCTCTACGACGGCGAGATTCGGGGCACCGACGACGCCCTCCGCGAGCTGGTGGACGGGCTCGCCCGTCGCGGGCTGATGAAAAACACCATCCTGGTGGTTACCGCCGATCATGGCGAGGAGCTCGGGGAGCACGGACGCATGAGCCACGGGCAGAGCGTCTATCAGGAAGTCCTCCAGGTGCCGCTGGTGATCCACGCTCCCCACCGGCTCTCCCCGGGGCGCCGGCTGGGCCGGGCGAGCCTGATGGATGTGGTGCCGACGTTGATCGACCTGCTGGGGCTCGAGCGACCCGAAAGTCGTCTCGACGGCAGGAGCCTCGCGGGTCTCCTGACCTCGCCGTCGCCGAAGCAGGACGCGGATCGGCCGTTCCTCGCTCACCTCGACTTCATCGACGGCACCGGCCTGGCCCTGATTCGGGGGAAGTGGAAGATCGTGCTCGGGAAGAGCCCCTATCGGAAGGAGCTCTTCGATCTCGACGCCGATCCGGATGAGCAGCACAGCCTCTTGGGACGGCCCGAGGCGACCGATGTGTTCTCCGCCCTCGCCTCAGAGATGGCGGCCATGTACAACGGCTACTCGCGCGCCGCCCTGGAGCAGTCCATGGTGACGATGGATCGCGACCTGGCCAAGAAACTCGCGGCCCTGGGCTATGCGGGAGGCCCCGCGAAGGACCGGCGGCCGCGCATCATTCCGCGTCGGATCTCGGCGCCCGGTCTCACTCCAGGCGGCCGGCTCGGCTGGGAGGCGCCCGGCGAGCTGGGGAGCTGCCTTCATTTCGCCCAGCCGGATGCCGGCCGCTATCTGCTCGCCGGCTGGTACGACGCGGAGCAGCAGGAAGGGCGGTGGAGCGAGCGTCACGCCTCGCTGGTCCTCGGCTCTCCGGCGGCGGCTACCCGCCTGGTTCTCCGGGGTGCCAATTTCCGGAATGCGCCCGTCCGGCTCAAGGTGACGGTGGAGCACCGGCTGGCGATGGCCGCCGAGGTTCCGCTCCAGAATTTCACGGTCGCCGTGGATCTCTCAGGCGTTCCTCTCCACCAGGACACCCTGATCGAGTTGGAGACCGACTCCGCGTTCGTACCCGCCGAGCATGGGGGAGCGGACCAGCGACCGCTGGGCCTCTTCCTGGCTTCGGCCTGCTTTGAGCCGGTTGGCGGCGGCTTTTAGAGGTCGAGCTTGCGCAGCCACCGCTTCCGCAGCGCCCAGAAATACCACCGCAGGTAGAGGGGCAGCCAGGCGAAGAGGCGGAAACGGCTTTCGCCGGCCGTGCGATCGCGCCAGGTGGCGGGGAGCTCCTCGACGCGCTCGCCGGCGAAATGGGCCTTCACCGTTAGCTCCAGCCCGAGGCTGAAACCGGCCTCGCTCTCGATGGGAGTGCGCTCCAGGAAGTCCCGGCGGTAGGCCTTGAAGCTGTTGGTGGGATCGCGGGTGGGGAGGCCGGCCAGCCAATGCAGGGAGAGACCGGCGACCCGGCTGAGCAGGCCCTTCAGCCAAGGCCCCCCGAGCTGACGGCCGCCCGGCATGTAGCGGCTGGGGCAGACGACGGCGGCACCGGCCTCGGCACGCGCCACCATCTCTTCGACCAGCCGGTAGTCGTCCGAGAGATCCACCATGGTGACAATCACCACCGGTCCCCGCGCCGCCCGCATGCCCGCTTCGATGGCGTAGCGCACTCCGCGGCCCAGGGTGTTGTGGACGAGGCGGACGACGGGGGGCTTGTCGGCCTCCGACAGCGCGGCCAGGGCCGGCAAAGTGCGGTCCTCCGCCATGTCGTAGCAGACCAGCAGCTCGTAGCCCAGGGGAAAGGCGCCGCGAACGGCGCGGCAGAAGGGGCCGATGGTTTCCGCCTCATGGAAGACCGGCACCACGACCGAGTAGCGAGGGACGTCCGGGAGATCGGTAGCGCTCACGGCCGGCGGGCCCAGGTGACGACGAAGGTGCCGAGCCAGCGGCCGAGGCCTATCTTCTCCCACAGCCAGTCGGCGCGGTTGTAGATCGGCAGCAGGGCGTGGAGCCCGCGCGGCGCCACGGCGCGGTAGGGAATGTCGGACTGGCACCGCTGGCCGATGCGCGCCAGGCCAGCCGCCGCGAAGTCCTCCCGTAGCGTGCGCGGCAACAGCGGCTGCTCGTCCGGGCTGACGCCTTTGGGGTTGTAGAGCGGGCTTCCGGGGTGGCGGAAGAGCAGCATTGCCGGATGCAGGAGATTGGGATCGAAGGCGAAGACCCAGCCCCCCGGCCGCAGCACTCTTGCCGCCTCGGCGAGGGCGGCCCGGCGGTCCGGCACGTGGTGGAGCACGCTGCTGAAGGCGACGACGTCGAAGCTGGCGGCGCGAACCGGGAGGCGGAGGGCGTCGGCCTGGAGCCACCCGCCCGCCGCCCGCCGGCGGGCGAGCCGAAGGGCGGTGAGCGATAGATCGAGCCCGGCGTAGTAACCGCTGGGATCGCCGTGACCGCCGTTACTGCCGGGACCGCTGCGCCGGCTGTAGATCCGCCGCGACTGGCCGGTGCCGCAGCCGACGTCGAGCACGCGCAGGGGAGCGGAACCCGGCACGGCGGCGTCGAACCGGCGGGCCAGGGTCTCCCAGCCACGATCGGTGAACGGGTTGAAATCGCCGGCCTCCTCGACCAGGCGGTCGAAATAGCGACCTTCGCTTTCCGCGGATACGGCCGGCTCGGCGGGCTCGGTCGAGGTCAAATCCGGCCCTCGGCGATCTCCTTCTCGACCCAGGGGATCACTTCGTCGAGCACGTCGGAGAGCGTGGTGGTGGCTTCGAAGCCCAGCACCTCCCGTGCCTTGCGGACGTCCGGAATCCGCATCTGCACGTCGTGTGGATAGGGTGGATCGGAGACCCAGCGGAACGGCTTGGCGTCGCCGTTGACCTTGTGCCAGATCAACTCGGCCAGCTCCAGGACGGTGGTGGCGACCGGCGTCGAAAGGTTGAAGTCCTCGTTGACGGCCGCCGGGTGGAGCATGGCGGCGAGAATGCCCCGCGCCAGGTCGCCGCCGTAGGTGTAGCAACGCACCTGGCTGCCGCTGCCCAGGAGGTGGAGCGGGTCCTGACCCTTGAGGATCTTCTGTACCAGGTCCGGCACGACGTGGCTCATGGCCAGCTTGATGTTGCCGCTGGGGATGTCCTTATCGCCGAGGGCCCGGCGCTCGCCCGTGCCGACGCAGTTGAACGGCCGGCAGATCGTGTAGGGGAGCTTGTGCTGCTCCCAGGCGCCAAGGGCGAAGTACTCGCAGGCGAGCTTTTGGAAGCCGTAGGTGCTGGAGGGGGGCGGGCACTCCCGCTGGTGGCCCTCGGGGCTGGGAAAGACGGTGGCGTTCTCGTACACCATGCTGCTCGACAGCACGGTGATCTTCTGCAGCCGGTGATGCCGGTGGGCGTGGAGTGCGGCGTCGAAGGCCGCCGCCGTGATCCGCTCGTTCTCCGCCAGCAGGTCGTAGGCGTACTCGTGGAAGTAGGTGATGCCGCCGATACGCGCGGCGCAGGCGATGAAGTGGTCGCACTCGGCGGCGAGACCCTTCATCAGCTCCACGTCGCGGGCGTCGGCCTCCAGGAAGCGATAGCGCGGGTGGTCCTGAAAGCTGCGCTCGACGGCGCCGTACTTGGAGTAGTTGTCGAGACCGACGACCTCGTGGCCGGCCTCCAGGAGTTGCTGCACCATGTAGCCGGCGATGAAGCCGGCGGATCCCGTGATCAGGATTTTCAAGTCGTTGGCTCCGTCAGGAAAGGCAGGAGTTTCTCTGCGCCGTCATGGGAGCGGCAACTCTACCACTCTGAACCGGGCCGCCTCTTTGCGGTAAGCTCCCGCGCCATGGGCTCCCTGCACGGCAAGCAAACCATCTGCATCTCGGGCGGAGCCGGGTTCATCGGCTCCCATCTGGCCGACGCCTTTCTCTCCCGGGGCGATCGGGTGCTGGTGATCGACAGCCTGGCGGGCGGCCGGCGGGAGAACGTCCCCCAGGGCGCCGAGCTGCACGTGCTGGACATCCGCTCCAAGCAGGCCGCCACCCTGGTGCGCGAGGCGGGAGTGGACGTCCTCCTTCACTATGCGGCCCAAATGGACGTCCGGCGCTCGGTCGAGGAGCCGCTGTTCGACGCCGACGTCAACGTCCTCGGCAGCCTCAACCTGGCTGAGGCGGCGCGCCAGGGAGGCGTGCGCCAGATTATTTTCGCCTCCACCGGCGGCGCGATCTACGGCGAGCAGGATTACTTCCCGGCCACCGAGAATCACCCGGCGCGTCCGCTGTCGCCCTACGGCGTCTCCAAGCTGGCCTTCGAACGCTACCTCTTCTTCTACCATCAGACCTACGGGCTCGACGTCTCTTGCATGCGCTACTCGAACGTCTACGGCGAACGGCAGAACGCGCACGGCGAGGCCGGGGTGGTGGCCATCTTCTTGAAGCACCTGTTGGCAGGCGAGGCCCCCACCATCAATGGCGACGGCCTCCAGACTCGCGACTACGTCCACGTCTCCGACGTGGTGCGGGCCAGCCTGGCGGTGGTGGGGAAGCCCGGATTCAACATCTACAATGTTGGCACCGGCGTCGAGACCACCGTCGTCGAGCTCTATGCCGAGCTGGCCCGCGCCGTCCGCAGCCCGCTCAAGGCCCTGCACGGACCCGCCAAACCGGGCGAGCAGCGCCGCTCGGTCATCGACGCCAACCGCCTGCGGCGCGACTTGGGAGTGCCCTCGCCTCTCTCCCTCGCCGAGGGGTTGGCCCGTACCGCTTCCTGGTTCCGCGAAGCGATCGCGGCCTGATCTCGAACTTTCGTTGTCCCGCTTTTCAACGGCTTCCGCACTTCTGCATCGACACAGGGAATCGTTCGTGTACTGATCACCCAAAACCGACCCAGTTCCCCCGGGTGCAAGAGGATCTCCTCCTTCTTCACCCTTTTACGCGTCCGCCGGCCGTGGCGCATGCCGCGGCCGGCGGCGTCTTTTTTCCCCTTGCCTCAGCCCTTGCCTGGCAACAGGCCTTGCAGCGGCTTGCCGTCGAGGAAGAATTGGGCGTGCTGGAGGTCGTGGAACTGGAGCGCTGTCTCGGTGAGCTGAGAAACGATGCGGGGGCCGTCGCAGTCGCCGCCGAGCTCGACGTAGCCCGAGAGGTAGACGCGGACCTCGGGACCCGTGCGATCGATGCGGTCGATTTTCAGGGGCGAGTGCGCCAAGGCGTTATAGAGATCTTGGTTCCCGGCGCCGTCCTGCAAGGTTAGCAGAGCCGAGAGGGCGCCCTCCAAGGCGGGCTGTGGCGCCGGCAGGTCGACGTCCACGGGCACCACGCTGTCGCCGCAGCCGGCCGCCCGGCCTTGGGCGCCGCGGTCGTGCAGGGCGATCACGTAGACCTGCACCTTGCTGGTGCGGGTGCCGGCTTCGAGGCCCTGCGCGGAGTCGCGGCGGGCGCAGCAGGTCAGCCCGGCCAGCACCACCAACGGCAACAGCCAGGGCAGGGGTCGCTTCGGCGTCATCGTGAACCGGGCCGCTTGCGATCCATGACCAGAAAGCTGTAGGAAAACGGCGTCTCGGCCGTGGGGCCGTGGTCTTCCCGTTCGACGATCTGCCAATCGTCCGCGTCGATCTCCGGAAAGAAGGTGTCGCCGGGGAAGTCCTGGTCGATCCGCGTCAGTTGGATGCGATCCGCCCGCGCGAGGGCCTGGCGGAAGATCGCCTCGCCGCCGGCCACGAACACCTCGTCCCCCTGCGCCATGGCCAGCGCCTGGTCGACGGATTGGGCCGCCTGGACGCCGGGGCCGGACCAGGCGGGATCGCGGGTGACCACGATCGTCGGCCGGCCGGGAAGGGGAACGCCGCCGATGGAATCGAAGGTCCGGCGGCCCATGATCATCGGGTGTCCCAGGGTCAGCTTCTTGAAGCGCCGCTGGTCGGCGGGGAGTCGCCAGGGCAGGCGGTTGTCGATGCCGATGGCACGGTTGGCCGCCATGGCGGCGATCAAGGTGATTCTCATGCTGCCCTCATACGGCGATGGGCGCCTTGATCGCCGGATGGGGATCGTAGCCGGCGAGAGCGAAGTCCTCGTAGACGAAATCGAAGAGCGAGGTCCGCGCCGGATTGAGAGTCATCGTGGGCAGCGGCCGGGGCTCGCGGGTGAGCTGCAGGCGGGCCTGCTCCAGGTGGTTCTGGTAGAGGTGAGCGTCACCCAGGGTGTGAACGAAGTCGCCGGGTGTCAGGCCGCAGACCTGGGCCACCATCAGGGTCAGCAGGGCATAGGAGGCGATGTTGAACGGCACACCGAGGAAGACGTCGGCGCTGCGCTGATAGAGCTGGCAGGAGAGGCGGCCCTGGGCCACCCAAAACTGGAATAGGGCATGGCAGGGGGGGAGGGCCATGGCGTCCAGGTCCGCCACGTTCCAGGCGCTGACGATGTGGCGGCGGGAGTCCGGCTGGCCGCGGATCTGCTCCACGACGCGGGAGATCTGGTCGATGTGGCCACCCTCGGGCGTGGGCCACGAGCGCCACTGGGCGCCGTAGATAGGCCCGAGATTGCCCGCCGGATCCGCCCACTCGTCCCAGATCGTTACCCCGTGCTCGTGCAGCCAGGCGACGTTGGTGTCGCCGCGCAGGAACCACAGCAACTCGTAGAAGATGGAGCGGACGTGGAGCTTCTTGGTGGTGAGGAGGGGAAAGCCCGCCGCAAGGTCGAACCGCATCTGGTGACCGAAAACGGAAAGAGTCCCAGTGCCCGTGCGGTCGGACTTCTCGACGCCATGGTCCAGGATGTGGCGGAGCAGGTCGAGGTAGGGCCTCATCGGGGGAAATCTAGCATGGGGCTGGGGCGGACCTTTATCAAAGGGAGACCGGATGGTGGACGTCTCCAAGGACACCGAGAATCGGAATTCTCAATGGGCTGAGTAGGTTAGACAGCACAAGAGATAGGGGAGAGCAGCCGGATAAGGGCCGCTAAAGGTGCTTCACGCGCGCTCAGAAAGGTGTATGATGAGGATGTCAATACCCGGGTAGGGTCAAGTTTGAATAGAGCCTGATATGGCAAAGAACAACCAAGCAGCGAGACCACCTCAGCAAGGGACTTCTTTCCCTGTCGTAGCGAAGTCCTATGCAGCGGATGCGGTTCAGGCATCGGCGCCACAAAATAAGCGGCCCGCCGACGCGCAATGGATGCCTGAGGCCGAGCCGATCGTTCTGACCGCTCGTGACTGGGAAGCCTTCCTAGCGGCCTGGGATGACGTGGACCTTCCGCGCCCACGACTGGAGGCGTTAGTACAGCGCTATCGGAACTGCCGCCTGTCCGATGTCGGTTGACTGGCGCATTCAAGCGCTGCTCCGTCAACATAGCCGCGCCGAATTCAGTTGCGGTGAACCTGCTCTCGACGACTACCTCTCCAACTTCGCTCGCCAGAACCATGAGTCCGGAGTGGCACGCACCTTCGTCGCGGTGCACGAGGCGGGGCCAACCCAGATCTTAGGGTATTACTCCTTGGCGGCTGGTTCGATCCATAGAGCTGACCTTCCACAGTCAGCAGCTCGGCGCTTCCCGAACTTCCCCCTGCCGGTCGCAAGACTGGCGAGACTTGCTGTGGACCGTACTCAGCAAGGCAAAGGAATCGGAGCGGGCCTTCTGTTTGACGCCATGGCGCGCTGCTTACATGCCGCCGACCACGTGGGGATTGCAGCGGTCATCATCGACGCGAAAGACGAGAAGGCCAAAGCTTTCTACTCGCGCTATGAGTTCAATGCGCTACCTGACCAGCCGTTGACCTTGTGGCTGCCGCTGCCGGCGCTCCGCAAGCTCTTCGATACCAAGCCGTGAGGAGCCGGCTCCTTCCCTTCCCGAAATCAAACTAGGACGGTACCGCGTGACGTGGCAGGAATGAGAAATGACGTGGCAAACGCTCCGCATGGCGGGCGGCGGATCGCCACCTGCAGGCCGTAGCACGTAGCGGCCGGCCCGTCCCCCTGGCATGGCGCCTGGGGAGCTTCGGCGTCCACCTGGACGCCGGCGAGCTGGTTCCGGTCAAGGGCCACCTTTCGCCGGCGTCGAGTCCCGGGTGTGGGAGATCGCGGACCGAGTCGCCCTCCTCCCCGCTCCCGTTGCGGTCAAGCGGTGTCCGTACCGGAAGGGAATTCAAAATAGGACACTACCGCAGGGCGTGGCAGAAATGAGATCTGCCCTGGCAGACGCTACGCGTGACGCGGCAGGAGTGAGAAGTGACGTGGCAGACGGTCCGCGTGGCATGCCACGAGTGAGAAATGGCGTGGCAGACGGTCCGCGTGACATGGCACGAATGAGAAATGACGCGGCAGGCGGACCTCGTGGCGTGGCAGGAGTGAGACCTGCCATGGCAGACGGACCGCGTGGCGTGGCACGAATGAGAAATGACGTGGCAGACGGACCTCGTGACGTGGCAGGAGTGAGACCTGCCATGGCAGATGGACCGCGTGGCGTGGCACGAATGAGAAATGACGCGGCAGATGGACCTCGTGGCGTGGCAGGAGTGAGACCTGCCATGGCAGACGGACCGTGTGGCGTGGCACGAATGAGAAATGACGTGGCAGGCGGACCTCGTGGCATGGCACGAATGAGACCTGCCATGGCAGACAGACCGTGTGGCGTGGCACGAATGGGAAATGACGCGGCAGCCGGACCGCGTGGCATGGCAGGAGTGAGACCTGCCATGGCAGATGGACCGTGTGGCGTGGCAGGAATGAGAAATGACGTGGCAGACGGACCTCGTGGCGTGGCAGGAATGAGTCCTGCCATGGCAGACGGAGGGAGTGTCAGGAATTCGGACCGTGTGGCGTCACACTTTGGAATCCGCCCGCAGCTCTGGAAACAAGCGGGCCGGAACGTCACGCCCGAGGGCCAGCTTCCACACGGCTGGGTCTACTCCCCCGGCGGCCAGCCGCGTGGTGACCCGAGGCACGCTATCCTCGGCAAGGCCGAGAGCTGGCGTCCAGCCCGTCTCGCGGAGGAAGACCTTCACCTGATCGTCGGTCGGCGGGCCGGCATAGAACGACCAGCCGTACAACTGGGCCTCGCTCAGCTTGGGCATCGGCTCGCCCTTCGGCAGCGGCGGGGGGATTCGCATCGGCCCCCGCCACGGCCGGTCCGGGTGCTTGGGGTCGTAGAACAGATGGGTGAGCACCCATCGGTGGCCGCCATCTTTCGTAGGCTGATCGAAGTGCTTGAGGACCAGCACCTGGGTATATTCGAAGGGCCGTTCGTCGGCCACCCTCTCCCAGGCGAGCACGTATAAGGTCCCCTGCTCCCACGAGAGCGGAAGCGAGGTGTTGATCTCCGTCGTTCGCCACTGCTTGGGCGGCGGATCGGTCCGGAGGGGGAACGGCGGGGCCGCGGACACGAGAACCACCAGGGAGAGAGCGAGAAAAACAGCCCGTCGCAGGAACATAGGAACCTCCGTGAGCGTCTCCGACTAGTATCTCGCGTTTCAGCCCCCGCCCTCCTCAAACCGCAACTCCGGATCATGCTGTGCCCGATACAGAAACTTCACCACCCGCCGCGCCAGCTCCACCGTAGCCGTCTCCCGTTTCGCGGCGTCGCAAAAGATCCGGAGCGCCGCCAGGGCTTCGCGCTCCACCTTCTGCGCCCTGAAGATCTCCAGCATCTCTTCGGCGAGCTTGCGGGTCTCGCCGGTGCGGCCCTGCTCCAGGAAGATCAGCGCCAGTTCCAGGCTCACCAGTGCGTAGTCATAGGTAAGCCCGCGCCGACTGAAAACTTCCCTTGCCTTCTGAAAGGCCGCCTGCGCCTCCGAAGTGCGGCCAAGCCCCGCGGCGATTTTCCCCGTAACCCACGCGACGCGCGTCAAATCCAGCTCCTCGCCGAGCCGCTCGGCCAGCTCCCGCACCTCGTGCAACCGCGACTCGGCTTCGGCGAAGCGACCCAGGAAACAAAGGTCAACCAAAAAATTAAACCGCAGCACCAAGGCGTTTCGCGGCTCGCTGATGGGATCGATCAGAGTGGCAGCCTCGGCCAGCGCCGCGGCTGAGCTTTCTGGATCGCCAAGGATCTGGAAGATCGCGGATTTGCTGAGTAGGATCATCCGCTTGAGCTCGCCTTCCTTGTCTAGGGCGAGGGCCTCGTCGATCGCCTTCAAGGATTCGATGAAACGCCGTTGTGCGCGGCGGAGGGTCGCTTCAAGCCAGGACAGCCAAGCCGGGTTCAAGAGGTCTGGGTTGGCGGCGGCGCCTGCCTCCCACAGGCTCTTCGCGCAGAGAAACGCCTCCTCGGCGCCGGGAACATCACTGCAGACTCGGCGGCCGTTGCTCACGTGCGCCCAAGCGTAGCCTTGGAGCCGCCAACTCCAGAGCGCTTCCGCCGGAGAGAGCTCGGCGATGAGCAGCGCCAGCTCGGCCAACTCCAGAGCGACCCGCGGTTGGTTGGGCGCCGCTCTGATGCTCTCGCGGGTCACCCGCTCGCAAAGCGCCCAGGATCGGTACTCGTCCAACTCTTCCACAAGCATCCGGCGCTCTGCGGCGGTCCTTCCTTTCAGATGAGCCCAAAGCTCCGCCGCTGCCGCGCGATCTTCGCTCACTGGGCGGGCGAGGACCGGAGTTTCGCGGAGAGGCGCGAGGACGAGGTCGGCCGCTGTCAGGAGCAGGACGGTGAGCTCGGCGGCGACTCCTCCGACCAGCGCACGGCCGCTGCGCGACCATCCTCGCGCCGCGGCCCGAAAGGAGCGGAGATCCCGCAGCAGAGCATCGAGCAGGTGGACGGGGAAGCCGGCGGCAGCCGCGATTTTCTCCAGGGCCTCCCGCGGGATCGCCCGTTTCCCCTCGAAATAGAGGGAGAGCTGACTTCGCGCGATCCCGGTTGCTTTGGCGAGTAGGGAGTGGGTCCTCCAGCCTCCCAGCTCGTAGAACAGCACCAGGGCCAGCCTCGCCTCGGGATCGTTCGCATCGCGTTCGATCTTCCTGTCGTCCTCCATCTCTACCCTCCTTGCGAGTGACACGGCGTCACTTTCCCTGAGGTTTTGTCCCCCGATTCCTGGCACCATGGCTTTCAGAGAGGCTTGGGCTCCGCGGCCAAGGGGGCCGCCGGCGAGTCCCCCCTCCGGAAAGGAACCAAAGTCATGCGAATCGTTCGCAGAACCGCCGTCTTGATAGTCATCGGGCTCACTCTCGGTACTCCCTGGGTGGGAGCTTCCCCGCTCTCCTGGGCGGGGGTCATGCCGCACCAAGTCCTCGGAACCCTGGGCGGACTCCTCACGAGCCTCTGGTTCAAGACCGGCTGCACAATGGACCCCTTGGGCAGCTACGCACCACGCCCGCAGACCCAGAGCACCGACACGGGTTGCACGGTGGACCCCAACGGTCGCTGTGCACTGCCGCCGCAGACCCAGAGCGCCGACGAGGGGTGCACGATGGACCCCTTGGGCCGCTGCACGCCGGACCACTAATCTGGCGCGCCTCTGAGGGGCTGAGGCTTTCACCGAGCTTCGGCCCCTGTTTCAGGCTCGAAGCGAAGCTCCGGATCGTGCTTTGCGCGGTAAAGGAACTTGATGACCCGCCGGGTCAATTCGACCGTGGCAGTCTCTCGCCGGGCGGCGTCACAGAAGACCTGCAGCGCCGCCAGAGCCTCCCGCTCCACCTGCTGCGCCTGGAAGATTTTCAGCATCTCTCCGGCGAGCGTGTGGGTCTCGCCGGTGCGGCCTTGCTCCAAGAGGATCAGGGCCAGCTCCAAACTCACCAGAGCGTAGTCATAGGTTAGCTTGCGCCGCTCGAATACCTTTCTTGCCTGCTCAAAGGCCGCCTGCGCTGCTTCCTTCCGCCCGAGGCCGGCGGAGATTTTTCCCTGTAACCAAACCGTCCGGGTCAAATCCAGCTCTTCGCCGTGCCTCTCGGCCAGCTCCCGGAGCTCATTCAGCCTGAGCTCGGCCTCCGCGAAGCGATCCAAGACACAAAGGTCCACCAAGAAATTGAATCGCAGAACCAGCGCGTTGCGCGGTTCGCGGACTGGATCGATCAAGGGGGCCGCCTCGGTCAGCGCCGCGGCCGAGCCTTCCGGGTCACCGAGAATCTGGAAGACCGCCGACTTACTGAGCAGGATCATCCGCTGCAGCTCGCCTTCCCTGTCGAGGGCCAAGGCCTCGTCGATCCGTCTTAAGGATTCGGTGAATCGCCTTTGTGCGCGACGGAGGGCCGCTTCGATCCAAGGCAGCCACGCAGGGTTCAAGAAGCCCGGGTCCCCAGCGGCGCCAGCCTCCCACAGCTTCTTCGCGCGGGCGAAGGCGTTCTCGGCGCCCGGCAGGTCGTTGCAGACGCGACGGCCGTTGCTCACGTGCGCCCAGGCGTAGCCCTGGAGACGCTGGCGCCAGAGAGCCTCGCCCGCGAGGCGGTCGGAGATGAGCAACGCCAGCTCGGCCAGCTCCAGAGCCTGATCGGGCTGGTTCGGCGCCGACCTGATGCTCTCCCGCGCCACCCGCTCGCACAGGGCCCAGGTGCGGAACCTCGCGCCGTCCTCGACGAGCTTTCTCCGCTCTGCGGGCGTGCGCTTCTTCAGTTGATTCCAGAGAACCTCCGCTTTTTGCCGCTCCCGCAACGCCTCGCCCTCGGTCGTCAGCATCGTCAGGGCCTCGCGGGAAAAGCCGCGCGCCAGCCTGCCGAATTGGGCTGAGACGGATTCGACGCGGCGAAGCGCCGCCGAGAGTGGATCGGCCGGGCCTCCCGGCGGTCTTGCCTGGGCGCGAGTGCGGGCCTGGAAGTCGAGCGTCTCGTCGATGGCCTCCGGCGGCAGGCCCATAAAGGCGATGAGCTGTTCCAGACGCTTGCGAGTGAGGTTTTTCCTTCCCCGTTCGTACTCGTTGATCTGCTTCGTTCCGGCGGCTCGCCCCAACTCGACCTGGCTCCAGCCCATGGTCTGGCGCAACAAGGAGAGGACGGTGCCCAGCTCCGGCAGAGTCGTGTTTGGCATCGCTTCAGCTCCCTCCTAAGAGGTAGTTACCGCAGGGCCTTCTTTGAGGACACCGAAGGCGCGAAGTCAGGAAATTTTGGTTCCGGCGGCAGGAAACTCCTCCGCAAAAGGGGTGCCTCGTCATCCGCCCTCCCGAACGCTCCTCCTG
>DATIOS010000415.1:0-19014 GCA_035472915.1 Thermoanaerobaculia bacterium | reverse complement strand
ACGAGATCGCCCGGGGACGCGCGATCATCCCGGCGAACATCAACCACCCGGAGAGCGAGCCGATGATCATCGGCCGGCACTTCCTGGTGAAGATCAACGCCAACATCGGCAACTCCGCCGTCACCTCGTCGATCGAGGAGGAGGTGGAGAAGCTGGTGTGGGCCATCCGCTGGGGCGCGGACACGGTAATGGACCTCTCGACGGGGAAGAATATCCACGAGACCCGCGAGTGGATCCTCCGCAACTCGCCGGTGCCCATCGGCACCGTGCCCATCTATCAGGCGCTCGAAAAGGTGGGCGGCAAGGCCGAGGACCTCACCTGGGAGATCTACCGCGACACCCTCATCGAGCAGGCCGAGCAGGGCGTCGACTACTTCACCATCCACGCCGGCGTGCGCCTCGCCTACGTGCCGCTGACGGCGAATCGCATGACCGGCATCGTTTCGCGCGGCGGCTCGATCCATGCCAAGTGGTGTTTGGCGCACCACCGGGAGAACTTCACCTACGAGCACTTCCCGGAGATCTGCGAGATCATGCGCGCCTACGACGTCGCCTTCAGCCTCGGCGACGGCCTGCGCCCGGGCGCCATCGCCGACGCCAACGACGCCGCCCAGTTCGCCGAGCTCGACACCCTGGGCGAGCTGACGCAGATCGCCTGGAAGGACGACGTGCAGGTGATGATCGAGGGACCGGGGCACATTCCCATGCACCTCATCAAGGAGAACATGGACCGCCAGCTCGCCGCCTGCGGCGAGGCGCCGTTCTACACCCTTGGCCCCCTCACCACCGACGTCGCCCCCGGCTACGACCACATCACCTCGGCCATCGGCGCCGCCATGATCGGCTGGTTCGGCACCGCCATGCTTTGCTACGTTACCCCCAAGGAGCACTTGGGGCTCCCCAATCGGGAGGACGTCAAGGAGGGCGTGATCGCCTACAAGATCGCCGCCCACGCCGCCGACCTCGCCAAGGGACATCCAGGTGCCCAGGTGCGCGACAACGCCCTCTCCAAGGCCCGCTTCGAGTTCCGCTGGGAGGACCAGTTCAACCTCGCGCTCGATCCGGAGACGGCCCGCGCCTACCACGACGAGACCCTGCCCCAGGAAGGTGCCAAGGTCGCCCACTTCTGCTCCATGTGCGGCCCCCACTTCTGCTCGATGAAGATCACCGAGGAGGTGCGGGACTACGCCGCAAAACAGGGAGTGGAAGAGACGGCGGCGCTCGAAGCGGGGATGAAGGAGAAGGCCGAGGAGTTCCGCAAGAGCGGCCTGGAGATCTACGTTTAGCGTGTACGAGCATCGCTCGCAGCCACTGCTCCCCAGGCGCGCCTTCCTCCTGCGGCTTTCGAAGCACGGAGCCGTTGCGATGGGCCTGCTGGCCATCTCACTCGCCGTGGGAATGGTGGGCTATCACCTCTTCGAGAAGCTCCACTGGATCGACGCGTTCCTCAACACCGCCATGCTGCTGGGCGGCATGGGGCCCGTCGATCCGCCGAAGACGTTGGCGGGCAAGCTCTTCGCCGGTCTCTACGCCCTGTACGCCGGCCTCGTCGTCATCACGGTGGCGGCGATTCTGGGCACGCCGATTTTTCATCGCGTGCTGCATCATTTCCATGCGGATGCGGATCCGAAGGAGGGGATGGCGAGGGGGAAGAAGATGGTGCCCAAGACGCGTGGGAAGAAGTGATTCTGCCTGGCGGGGGGATTGCTAACTTGTCTGAGAGGTTCCCCCACCCAAGACCCTCACCCCTGCCCCTCTCCCGACCACCCCATCCGCCGCCCCGGGAGAGGGGTGCCGGCTGGGAGGTCTGACTGTTCTCCCTCGTCCTTGTTGTTCGGCTCCTGTCCTTGCAGGCTGTGCTCCCTCTTCTCCCGGGGAGGGGGATGGGGCGGTCGGGAGAAGAGGGTCGGGGTGATGAGGGTCTTGGGCGGGTGGGGAGAGGACGGGGCAAGACCCCGCCCTCCTGAGGTCAATCCCCCTACCCCTTCTTGCTCCGAGAAAAGAAATCCGCCATCGAGCCGAAGCCCGAGCCGGCGGCCGCCGACGAGCCCGCGGAGGCGTACTCCTCGCGGCGATCGTCGCGGCGGTTGTCCCGGCCGCCGCGATCCCCGCGATCCCCACGGTCGCCGCGGTCACGGCGCTCTCCGCGATCGCCGCTGGGCTCACTGCGCTCGCTGCGTTCGGCACCGCCGCCGCCGACGGCGGCCATGGAGAGGGAGATCCGCCGCCGGGCGGTATCCACGCCCAGCACTCTCACTTGCACTTCCTGGCCGGGCTGCACCGCCTCCTTGGCGTGATTCAACCGCCGGCCGCCGCCGATCTCGCTGATGTGGACCAGCCCTTCGAGGCCGGGCGCCAGCTCGACGAAGGCTCCGAACGACTCGGTGCGCGCCACCTTGCCGGTGGTCTCCGTCCCTTCGGGGAAGCGGGAGACGGCGTCGCGCCAGGGGTCCTTCTCCAGGGCGCGGCGGGAGAGGGAGATGCGCTCCGGGCGCTTGTCGTCCTTTCCCTTCTCGATCTTGATGACCTGGACCTCGACCTCCTGGCCGACCTGGAAGACGTCCTGGGGATGAGCGGTGCGGCTGTGGCCGATCTCGCTGACGTGGAGCATGCCCTCGATGCCGCCGAGGTCGACGAAGGCGCCGTAGGTGGTCAGCGACGTCACCTTGCCGGTGAGCGTAGCGCCGACCTGGAGCTTCTCGCGGGTCTCGGCGGCCTTCGCCTGCTGCTCGTCCTCGAGCAGGGCACGGCGGGAGAGCACGATGTTCGGCCCGCGTCCGCCGCGATTACCCTCTTCGAGACGGGAAATCCTGAATTGCAGCTTCTGGCCCACGAAGCGCTGCGGGTCCTCGACGTAGCGCAGGTCGAGCTGCGACAACGGACAGAAGGCGCGCATGCCGTAGAGCTGTACCTCGGCGCCGCCCTTGTTGAGGCCGGTGACCAGACCCTCGACTGATAGGCCGCTTTCGAAGGCCTGCTTGATCTCGGCCGAGACCTCCGTGCGCTTGCCCTTGCCGCCGGCCTTGCGCTTGAGCAGCAGGGCGCCCGACTCGGGGTCGGTGCCGGTGACGGTGGCTTCGAGGGTGTCGCCCTCCTTGACCGTGAGGTTGCCCTCGGCGTCCTTGAGCTCGGCCGCGCCGATGCGGCCTTCCGACTTCCCGCCGAGATCGACGAAGATCCACTCTTCGCCGATCGAAAGGATCTTGCCGCTCACCTTGCCGCCCACCGCCGGCTTGTCGGCCTTCTTCGGAGCGTCTTGCTCGAACTCGGCCTGGATCTCCGCGAAGCCTTTTTTCTCCTCGGTCTCCTGAGGTTTCTCGGCAGCCTCCGGAGGCGCTTCGGGCGCCGGAGCGTCCGGAGTCTCCGCCGCGGCCTGGATCTCTTGTGGGTTCGGGGTGTCCTGGATCTCGGCGATCGCCACGCTGTCCGGTGCTTCCTGGCCGACGTCCTGCTTCTCCTGGGTGTCCTGATCGTTCATGTGGTCTCCACTGTTCTTGGGGATTCTTGCGGCCCGGACGCGTTGCGGTCCAGCGGGCCCGGCGATCTGCCGGAGCCAAGTCAACGCATGAGTGAAATCATGCCCACTATGCCTGGAATTGCAACGCTTGCGGGCCTTCCGGAATTTCCGGGCGATCCTCCCCGGGGGAGCGGGGTTCCGTTCCACCCCGCCTCATCTCTTGAGTGGGCGAGCCGGCGCCGCCGCCGGCCGCGGTGCGAGGCTGAATCGGAACCTCGCCGCGAAGGACCCCTGTGCGGGCCTCCGTTTTCGGGGCAGAATAGCAGGCGCCCGGCATCCTGCCAAACTTTGTGACGTGAGAGGAAGAGTGACAATGCGCCCACTGCTGGTGTCCATCCTGCTGGCCGGCCTCCTCGGCTCCGGCCCGGCGACCGCCGTCGAGGCCGCTCCGCACCCTCTGCCGGTGCCGCCTCTCGATCCCCGCGAGGTCCATCTGAGCGCTCTCGTCCAACTCACCCACCAAGGCGAGAACGCCGAGGCGTACTGGTCGCCGGACGGCACGGAGCTCACTCTCCAGTCGACCCATCCGCCCTACGCCTGCGACCAGATCTTCCGCCAGCGCGCCGACGGCACCGGCACGCCCATCCTGGTCTCGACCGGCAAGGGGCGCACCACCTGCTCGTACTTCACGGCGGACGGCAAGCGGGTTCTCTTCTCCTCGACCCACGCCGCGAGCGCCGACTGCCCTGCGAATCCGGACCGCTCTCACGGCTACGTCTGGGCCGTCTATCCCACCTACGAGATCTACAGCGCGAAGCCGGATGGCACGGACCTCGTCCGCCTGACCGACAACAACGCCTATGACGCCGAGTCCACCGTCTGCCCGAAAGACGGCACCGTGATCTTCACCTCCACCCGCGACGGCGACCTCGATCTCTACCGCATGGACGCCGACGGCAAGAACGTCAAGCGGTTGACGGACACCCCGGGCTACGACGGCGGCGCCTTCTTCTCGCCGGATTGTAAAAAGATCGTCTGGCGGGCCTCGCGCCCCAAGCCGGGACCGGAGCTCGAGGAGTACAAGACCCTCCTCGCCCAGGGCCTGGTGCATCCCACCCAGCTCGAAATCTGGATCGCCAACGCCGACGGCACCGACGCCCGCCAGGTGACCTACCTGCACGCCGCCTCCTTCGCGCCGTCGTTCTTCCCCTCCGGCAACCGCCTCCTCTTCTCCTCCAACTATGGCGATCCCAAGGGGCGGGAGTTCGACATCTGGGCCATCAACACCGACGGCTCCGGCCTCGAACGCATCACCTGGACCGCCGGATTCGACGGCTTTCCTCTCTTCTCGCCCGATGGCACCCGCCTTGCCTTCTCGTCGAACCGCAACCAGAGCGAGCCGGGTGAGACGGACGTCTACGTCGCCCGCTGGGTGGACCACGCGTCGGCCGAGCTGACGCCCGCGCCCGCGACCGCGGCGGCCGACCGTTTCCGCGACGACGTGCGCTGGCTGGCCGACGACGACCGGCAAGGGCGGGGGATCGGCACCGAGGGGCTCGCCGAATCCTCGCGTTGGATCGCCCGCCGCTTTCGCCAACTGAGCCTTGAATCGATGGGAGAAAATGGGTATTTCCAGAGCTTCGAGGTGCCGACGGCGGTGACGGCGCGGCCGGGGACGGCGGTGACGGTCGACGGCGCGGCGGTGGCCGCTGGAGATTTCCAGCCGGCCTCCTTCTCCAGCAACGGCGCTGCCGCCGGTCCCGTGGTGGCCGCCGGCTACGGCATCACCGCCGCCGACCTAGGGGTTGACGACTACAAGGGGATCGAAGCGAAAGGGAAGATCGTCGTCGTCCGCCGCTTCACGCCAGAAGGAGGCCCATTCGCCCAGAAGGACGCCGAGCAGCGCTATGGAGATCTTCGCTATAAAGCTTGGAACGCCAGAGAGCACGGCGCTACCGGACTGATCATCGTCGACTCGCCGACCGGGACCGGCACGCCGCCGGCCGAAGCGCCCCTGCCGAGCCTGGCCATCGACCGCACCGAGGCTGCGGGCAGCGACGCCGGATTGCCGGTGGTGACGCTCAAGCGCGACGCCGGTGCCAAGCTCTTCGCCGGCAGCCACCAGGCCAGCCTGAAGATCGACCTCGAGCGGAAAAACGAGACCGCCGTCAACGTCGTCGGCGTCCTCCGGGCCGTGGGGGAGGATCGCCTGCCGGGAGCCGTGCTGGTGGGCGCGCACTACGATCACCTGGGGCTCGGCGGCGCGGGCTCGCTGGCCCCGGACTCGCACGACGTCCACAACGGCGCCGACGACAACGCCTCGGGCACGGCCGCCCTCCTGGAAGTGGCGCGGCAGCTCAGCTCGTATCAAACCCGCCCGCGGCGCGACGTTTACTTCGCCGCCTTCTCCGGCGAAGAGGCTGGCGTGCTGGGCTCCACCGCCTTCACCCGCAAGCCGCCCGGCGGCCTCAAGCTCGGCGATCTCGTCGCCATGCTCAACATGGACATGGTGGGCCGGCTGCGGGGCAACCAGGTCTCCGTGCTGGGCGGAGAGTCCGCGGCCGAATGGCAGCAGATCGTGCCGCCGGCGTGCGACCAGGCCGGCGTGCAATGCACCCTCTCGGGAGACGGCTACGGGCCCTCGGACCACAGCCCGTTCTACGCCGCCGGAGTGCCCGTGCTCCACTTCTTCACCGGCGCCCACGAGGACTATCACAAGCCCTCGGACGACGCGGACAAGATCAACGCCGCCGGAGGCGCCCGCGTTGCCACTCTGGTGGCCGGCATCGCCGAAGCGGTCGCCGACCAACCAGCACGCCTCACCTACAAGAGTTCGCCCTCGCCCGCCCCGAGAGGAGACTCGCGCTCCTACGGAGCTTCCCTGGGAACCGTCCCCGACTACGCCGGCGACGGCCGGCCCGGCGTGCTGATCGCCGGAGTGCGGGCGGGAAGCGCGGCCGAAACCGCCGGAATCAAGAGGGGAGATCTGCTGGTGGAGCTTTCCGGCAAAGAGATCCGCGATATCCACGACTTCATGTACGTCCTCCAGCGTGCGAAACCGGGGGAGAAAACGAACGCCGTGGTGATTCGGGACGGCAAAAGGGTGACGGTGGAAGCGACGTTCGGCACCAGCCGGCGTTGACGCCACTCCAATCGCCTGCAGCTGGGTCCCGATCGGCCGTTCGCGGGCTCCAAGCGCCGGCTGAGTGGTCCCTATCGTAGAGAGAAGGCCTGGATTTGTCCGTCGCTTGGAGCCCATCCAGGATGATTTGGGCTCCAATCGTCCGCCGTTTGGGCTCCATCCACGGAGATTTGGGCTGGGTCCACGGAAATTTGGACTGGAAACGTCCGCCGTTTGGACTGGGTCCACAGAGATTTGGACTCCATCTTTTCAAATTTGGACCCCATCCACGGAGATTTGGAGTCCATCTTTTGAGATTTGGACCCCATCCACAGAAATTTGGACTCCAAACGTTCGGCGTTTGGACTCCATCTTTTGCCGTTTGGACTGGATCCACGGAGATTTGGAATCCAAATTTGATTTAGCGATGAACAATCGAAGCGTCCAAAGGGGCCTCGTTCGAGGAAGATCCTGACTCCTGGAGACGAATGTTGCCCCGAAGGGGCTCAAGCATGTAGCCGGGGGCGGAGCGAAGCGGAGTCCCCGGAATAGGGAGAAATCCCAGTATCCAGCCCCGAAGGGGCGACGGCGGTTCTCCACACCGAAGCTGCCGTCGCCCTTTCAGGGCTTTTGAATTCTATCGGATCGATCGGTCCCTGGGCTGGCAAACAGCCGCCAGCCCAGGGCTACATGCCTTGGCCCCTTCGGGGCCGGAAGCCGTTTCCCGGCCCGGCGGCACGTGACGGCGGCCCGGAAGCTCGTGGATGAGACGGGGTATGGGCGGCGGGAGCGGGAGGTGGGGTGGTTGGAGAGGAAGTTGGGGGCGGGGTGTAGAGACGTTCCCAGCCCGTCCACGACACCGACCGCAGGCCAATAACGGCGGGACGTCTCCGAGGCGGGGACCGCCTCCCGAACGACGATGACCTGTGACGGGGCGATGCCGCGTCTCGGCGCTGGCCGGTTTCCTCGACGCGAGGTCCCGAATCGCCCGCCATGGGTTGTGGTGGATCGGGTCGGGATTCCCGCGTCGGAGACGTCCCGCCTTCCAGGGCCTGCCGTGGGTATCGTGGACGGGCTGGGAACGTCTCTACGTCCTTCGCTGAAAGGGTGCGGGATGGCGCCTGTGCCCCACCCTGCAACCTCCACCCCAACTCTCTCGTACAATCCTCCAGCCCGTAGTGTCTCCAGCCGTTTTCCACTTGAAAGGTCATCATGAAATACCTGCTCCTGTTGTTCGCAATCTGTTTCTTGGCCGCCACCGCCGCTTCCGCCGCTGTGGCTCCGGACCTCGTCGAGTACTCCCACAAGTTCGAGCAGTTTCCCGCCACCAAGGGGAAGGACAGCGAAAGCGTCCGGCTGCAAAAGCTCTTCGACCTGTCCTGGGAATTCACCATGCACGCGTCCCCGGAATTTGCTACCTCAGTGGGTTACCCAGGGCTCAACGATCGCTGGTCCGATTTGTCGTTCGAGGCCATTGCCTTCGGCCGGGCTCTCAGTCCCAAGATGCTGCAGGCGCTGGATTCCATCGATCGTTCGAAGCTCACGACGGCCGAGCAGGTCAACTATGACCTCGCGCACCGGCGGGTGGTGCAGGAGATCGACGGCGAGAAGTTTCATGGCGAATACATGCCGGTCAACCAGGTGGGCGGCGTGCACCAGGGAATTCCCCAGCTCCTTTCGTTCATGCCGGTCAACAATGTCAAGGATTATGAGAACATCATCACCCGCTTGCGCGGCATTCCAAGAGTCATCGACCAGGTGCTCGCCCTTCTGAACAAGGGTCTTCAGGAGGGGATCACTCCGCCGCGAGTCACCCTGCGCGACGTGCCGGCCCAAGTCGGCAACCTGGTGGTTGACGATCCGATGAAGAGCCCCATGCTGAAGGCTTTCCTGAAGTTTCCCTCCAGCATCCCGGCGGCGGAGCAGGAGCGGCTCAAGAGCGAAGCCGTGAAGACCTTCAACGAAGCTGTCCTGCCGGCGTTTCGCAAGCTCCAGAGCTACCTCACCAACACCTATCTGCCGGCCTCCCGCGACACGATCGCCATGAGCGACCTGCCAAACGGCAAGGCCTGGTATGCCTTCAACGTCCGTTCCAGCACGACCACGGACCTGACGCCTGAGCAGATCCATCAGATCGGCCTCTCCGAGGTGAAGCGCATCCGCAAGCAGATGGACGATCTCATCGCGTCCACCGGTTTCAAAGGCAGCTTCGAAGAGTTCACCAACTTCCTGCGCACCGATCCGCGTTTCTTCTACGACAAACCGGAAGACCTGCTGACGGGCTATCGGGACATCGCCAAACGCATCGATCCCGGTCTGGTCAAGCTTTTCGGCAAGCTGCCGCGCCTGACCTATGGCGTCACTCCGGTTCCCTCCTATTCCGAGAAGTCGCAGACCACGGCCTATTACGAGGACGGCTCGCAAGCGGCCGGCCGGCCGGGATACTTCTATGCCAACACCTACGATTTGAAATCACGGCCGAAGTGGGAAATGGAGTCTCTGACTCTCCATGAGGCCGTGCCGGGGCATCATCTCCAGATCTCGCTCGCCCAAGAGCTGGAGAACGTTCCCGAGTGGCGCCGTCACGACGACTACACGGCTTTCGTCGAAGGCTGGGGACTCTACGCCGAGAGCCTGGGAAGCGATCTCGGCCTCTACGAAGATCCCTACTCGAAATTCGGTCAGCTCACCTACGAGATCTGGCGGGCTATTCGCCTCGTGGTGGACACCGGCATGCACACCATGGGTTGGACCCGCCAGCAAGCGCTCGACTATTTCAAGGCCAACTCGGCGAAGGCCGAGCACGACATCGAAGTCGAGGTGGACCGCTATATCGTCTGGCCCGGGCAGGCCCTGGCCTACAAGATCGGCGAGCTGAAGCTCAAGGAGATGCGCGCCTTCGCCGAGAAGGAGCTGGGGCCGAAGTTCAACATCCGCGCCTTTCACGACCACGTGCTCGGCAACGGCGCCCTGCCGCTCGATTTGCTGGAGAAGAACATCCGGACGTGGGTGGCGGAGGAGAAGGGAAAGAAATAAGCAGTCCTGCGAGGCGGACTCAGCGTTTACTTCGCGTAGAGCGCCCCCGCCCGAGACCCTCACCCCCTACCCCCCCCTACCCCCTCTCCCGCCCCCTCCCAACCCCCCACACCGGGAGAGGGGGAACGCGGGTGCAGAACCTCTACTTGCTTGTCTCCCTCTTCTCCCGGTGTGGGGGGTTGGGAGGGGGCGGGAGAAGAGGGTCGGGGTGATGAGGGTCTTGGGAGGGTGGCGACTGAAGAGGGATGAACGTTATCCAGGAGCGGAGATTCTATGAAGTCAGCAATCTTTGCCTTCCTCCTGACAGCCGCGACGGCCTCGCCCGCCATCGCGGCCGTGCCGTCGGACCTCGCCGAATCGTCGCGGCAAATCGCGCAGTTTCCTGCCACGAAAGGGCAGGGCAGCGAGAGCGAACGGCTAGGACGATTCTTCGAGCTCTACTGGCGCACCCGTATGCTCGAAGGCCCGGAGCTTGCCACCTACGTCGGCTATCCGGGTCTGGACGATCGCCTGGGCGACGCCTCACCTGCGGCGATCGCGCTCTCCCGCCGGATGACTCGCGACGAGATGGCGGCCCTCTCCTCGATCGACCGCTCGCGATTGACCGCTTCTGAGCAGCTCAATTACGACCTTTTGCATTGGCGGCTGGAGCGGTCGATCGAGGGCGAGCGTTTCCCTGGGGAGTACCTGGCGATCAGCCAGTTGGGCAACGTTCACCAGGACATGGTGCAACTGCTGGGCGACATGCCGGTCGGCCATGTCAAGGATTTCGAGAACCGGCTCGCGCGCCTCCGCGCTTTTCCCCTGGCCGTCGACCAGACGCTCGCGCTGCTGGTTCAAGGGCTCAAGGCGGGGATCACGCCGCCGCGAGTAACCCTGCGCGACGTGCCCGGGCAGATCGAGGCCCTGCTCACCGACGATCCCACCAAGAGCGCAGTCCTGGATTCCTTTCAGAAGATCCCTGATTCGATTCCCGCCGCCGACCGCGAACGGCTGCGGCGTGAAGCTTCCCAGATCTTCCTGGAGTCGACAGCGCCCGCCCTGCGCAGACTGCATGAATACCTCGTCAAGACCTACATTCCAGGCGCTCGCGAGACCACCGCGATGAGCGATCTGCCGGACGGGCGCGCCTGGTACGCTCTTATCGTGCGGTCCGGCACCACGACGGACCTCACTCCCGAGCAGATCCACGCGCTCGGCCTCGCCGAGGTGAAGCGCATCCGCAAAGAGATGGACGAGTTGATCGCCTCGACAGGATTCAAAGGCAGTTTCGAGGAGTTCACCCATTTCCTGCGTAGCGATCCGCGCTTTTTCTACGACAAGCCGGAGGACCTTCTGGCCGGCTACCGCGACATCACGAAGCGCATCGATCCCGAGCTGATCAAGCTGTTCGGCAAGCTGCCGCGGCTTCCTTATGGCGTCACCGCCGTGCCGGGCTTCAACTCGAAGTCGCAGACCACGGGGTACTACAACAACGGCTCGCTCGCCTCCGGCCGGCCGGGTTGGTTCAACGTCAACACCTACGACCTCAAGTCGCGTCCGAAGTGGGAGATGGAGGCCCTGGCGTCGCACGAGTCGGTGCCGGGGCACCACATCATGTACGCGCTCATCGAGGAGCTCGGCGAGCTGCCGGACTGGCGCAAGTGGGACGTCTATCCCGCGATGTCCGAGGGCTGGGCGCTCTACGCCGAGAGCCTGGGGAGCGAGATCGGCCTCTACAAAGACCCGTACTCCAAGTTCGGCCAGCTCACCTACGAGATGTGGCGGGCCCTGCGGCTGGTGGTCGACACCGGCCTGCATACCAAGGGGTGGACTCGCCAACAGGCGATCGACTACATGCGGTCCAACTCGGCGAGGTCCGAGCACGAGGTGGTGGTGGAGGTGGACCGCTACATCGTCGCTCCGGGCGGCGCGGTCGTCTACAAGATCGGCGAGCTGAAGATCAAGGAGCTGCGCGCCTACGCCGAGAAGGAGCTTGGGCCCAGGTTCGACATCCGCGCCTTCCACGACCACATTCTGGGCAATGGCCAACTGCCGCTCGCCCTGCTGGAGAGGCAGATCAAGGAGTGGGTGGCGTCGGAGAAGGCGAAGGGACCGGGGACGGTGGGGAAGCCGGCGGCGGCGCCAGTCCCGGGCCCTTGAGGTACGGCGCGAGCAGCGCGTCCCAGGTCTTCGCGATCCGCTCGTATTCGGCAGGGCACTGAGGCGCGCGGTCGGCGGGCAGGGTGCCGTCCTCCACCAGGTACTGGAACTCCGCCGGGCTCTTGCCATAAACCCAGCAGATGACGTTGGCGAAGCGCTGTTGATCCAGGGAATGGGCGCTCCAGAAGGCCAGCTTGGCGAGCGCGGCCTGGCTCTTCGCGTCCTTCTCTCGCGCGAGGAACGTGGTGGCGCCGTCCAGGGCCGCCTTCTCGCCCTGCCGGCCGCTGACGAGCAGCAGAAGCGTCGCGAGCTGATCCACCGCGTCCTCCTCCCGGCCGGCGACGGGCAGCGCGTCGAGGCGGATCAGTGCATGACCCGCCTCGTGGAAGAAGATGAACAGCGTCGCTCCGGCCACGGCGATACCCGCCTGCTGAATTCCCTCCTCGCTGGTGACGTCCGCCGTGAACAGGTCGGAGAGCGAATCGATCAGCTCATAGCAGATGGAGATGCGGCGTTTGTCGTTGTCGTACGGAGCATCGGCCGTGCCGCATTCGCGAAGCGCCGCCGTGACGTCGGCCGGCATGGCCAGCGTATCGTTGAGGGCGCGGACCGTTTCGTCCAGGAGCTGAGTCTGCCTGAAGATCTGCTGCAGGCCCTGATAATCGGGATTCTTGGTCTTCTCATACGCCACCTTGAAGTCGCCGCGATCGGGGATGCGGACGACGACTGGCGCCGGAAGAGCCGGCGCGGCCTCGGGCGGAGTCGCCGCGGGCGCCGGCGTCTCGGGGGGCTTCGGCGTTTCCGATTGTCCCCAGGCCGCAGTGGCAAGGATCAACGCCAATAAGGAGAGCTCGAGACGGCGCGTAACTGACGCTGGAATCAAGGTCAGAACCTCCGTGGCGCACGATAGACTGAAGCACCCATGAACGTCCAGCCGGTGCGCCTCGAAGGTCCCAGCCTCATCCTCGATCCCCTGGCGCTGGAGCATGCCGCCGCTCTCTGGCCGAAGACCGATCCGGACCTCTTTCTCCACACCCTGGAGTGGCCCCGGGATTCCAGCGCCGAGGCCTTCGACGAGTGGCTGCGCCACTCCCTCGCCAGGCCCGCTTCGCTGCACTTCATCATCCTCGTCAAGCCGGAGCTGGAAGCCGTGGGGATGACGGGCTATCTCGAAATCCGGCCGGCTCATCGCGGTCTGGAGATCGGCCGCACCTGGATCGCCAAGTCCCACCAGGGAACGCGGGTGAATCCCGAGAGCAAATACCTGCTGCTGCGCCATGCCTTCGAAGAGCTGGGAGCCGCCCGCGTCCAATTCAAGACCGACGTCAACAATCTCCAAAGCCAAAGGGCCATCGAGAAGCTGGGAGCCCAGCGCGAAGGCGTCCTGCGCCGTTATCAGATGCGCACCAACGGCTTCCTCCGCGACACGATGATCTACAGCCTGATCGCCGACGAATGGCCCGCCGCGAAGGCGCGGTTGGAGGAGAGGTTGGGACGGCCCTTTGGGCCGGCCCTACGGTGAGGTTGTCGCCCTTGCGGCGAAAATACCCTTCGGCAACCGCACATGAACGCCGAGGTTCGGCTTGTCGACGAGCTGCGTCACCGCGACGTTGCCGGCGACGCTGACGAGCTGATACGCCTCGTGCCTCGTCATCTTCCGGGTCGACGCGACGAAATCGATCATCTCCTGAATCGCGGTCTTGGTGGCGACGGCGAGATCGGGATCGGTTGCCATGCTGATGTAATCGGTCGCCGTCTCGGCGCGCGGCCAGGTGAGCTTCATATCCTTGCGCACGGTGAGCTGAATCCGCCCGCGCAGCGAGGTCTCGATCGCCGTCTGATCGACCTCGCCGTCGCCCTGCGCGGCGTGACCATCGCCGACTTCGAACAAGGCCCCGGGCGCGAAGATTGGAATGAACAGCGTCGAGCCGACGCCCAGCTCTTTGTTGTCGAGATTGCCCGCATGCTTTCCTGGCGGGACACTGCTGACGCGGCCGAGCTCCGGCGCCGGCGCGACGCCCATGCTGCCAAAAAATGGATGCAGCGGGATTACGATGCCCGGCGCAAATTCCGCCGTCATCGTCTTCGCGTTGATGGGGATGATGCGCGAAGCGAGGGTCTTGTCACAGTTCTCCGGCAAAAAGCCGTTACAGCCGTTGTAGCCATATTGGATGGGAAAATCGATCGAGAGGATTTTCACCTCGAGCACGTCGCCCGGCTGCGCGCCTTCGACGTACACCGGGCCGGTGAGGATGTGCCCGCCCGGTCCCTTGCGATCGCCGGTGACCTCGGTCACGATCGTCTTCAGCGAGCTCTGGATCTTGTCGTCGGCGACGCCGGCTTTCTGGAGTCCCGTGGGAGTGTTCGTCAACAGCGTGTCGACGTCGATGATGTCGCCCGACGCGATGCGCAGCACGGGTTTCGCCTCCGACCAGTAATACCCATAGGCGACGGTAGCCGGCGTCGCTTCGAGGCGATGAATGCTCGGTTTCTGCGCGTACAGCGCCGGCGCAGCGGCAAGGGTTAACAAGGCAACGGATAGAGCGGCGCCGGTGTGGGATCGCATAGTGGCGGTGACGCTACCACAAGGATTACCGCGCGGCGGTCAGTCCGTCCGGATGGCCGTCGTCGGATCGACCTGGGAAGCTCGCCGGGCCGGCAGGTAGCTGGCCAGCAAGGCCACGGCAGCGAGCAGCAGCGGTACGGCGGCAAAGGTGAGAGGATCGGTCGCGCTGACTCCGAAGAGGAGGCTCCGCAATACCCGCGTCGCCCCGACGGCGATGGGCAGTCCCAGGGCGATGCCCAGGGCCGCCAGCGCCGCGCCCTGCTTCAACACGAGCCGCAGCACGCTGCCGGTCTGCGCTCCCAGCGCCATGCGAATGCCGATCTCCCGGGTGCGCTGGTTGACCGCATAAGTGATGACGCCGTAGATACCGATCGCGCCGAGCGCCAAACCGATGGCGGCGAAGAGGGCGAGCAGCAGCATGATGGAGCGCGGTTGGGCCACCGAGGCGGCGAGGAGCTCTTCCATCGTGCGAACGTTGCTCACGGGTGAGCTCCGGTCGATCGCCGTGACGGTGTGGCGAAGGCTCGCCGTTACCGCGTCCGCAGTGGCAGCAGAGCGCACGATGATCCGCATGGCGCCGATCGGACCCTGGAGGAGCGGCAGGTACAGGCCGCTGTTGGTCTGCAGGCTCAGCCGGTTCCACTTCACGTCACCGACGACGCCGACGATCGTCCACCAGGGCGCGTGGCTGCCGGGAAACCGGAAACGTTTGCCGAGGACGTCTTCGCCTGGCCAATAGGTCTCTGCCAGCTTGCGGCTGACCAGCGCCACTCTCGGGGCCGCGGTGCCGTCGGCGGGCGTGAACAGGCGTCCTCTCAGGAGCGGAATATCCAGGGTGTGGAAGTACTCCCGGCTCACCGTCAAGCAGGCATCGGTTGTCGGCCATTCGGTGCCCGCGACACCGGGTGCCGGGCGGCCCTCGATCAGGAAGACGCTGGGGTCGATGCCGCCGCCGAAGGGCATGCCGCTGCCGACCGCCACGGAACGAGCGCCGGGAAGCACCCGCGACCGGCGCAGCAGCTCCTCGTAGAAGGCCGCCCGCTGAACGTCGTTCGTGTATCGCACCTCGGAGGGCGAGACGGCGGCGGAGAGGATTTGCTGCTTGCGAAAGCCGGGGTCGACCTCGAGCAGGTGCCAGAGGCTCTGGACCAGAAGCAGCGCACCGATGACCAGGATGACGGCCAACGCGATCTCCGCCGCCACGAGTCCGCCGACCAAGTGCCACCGCCGGCGGCTCTCGCCGGCGCCTCCGCCTTCGCGGAGCTCACCGTAGGCGTCCGGGCGAAAGGCGCGGAGCGCCGGGGCCAGTCCAAAGGCGATTCCCGTCGCCGTTGCCAGTGCCAGGGTGAAGCCGAGAACGCGGGCATCGATCCCCAGGTTTTCCAGGCGCGGCATGTCCGCCGGCAGGAGGGAGGTAAGGACCGGCATCGCCAGTCGGGCGAGCAGCAGTCCCGCGGCAGCGCCGAGCAGCGAGAGCAGCAGGCTTTCGGTGAGGAGCTGGCGGACGAGCCGACCCCGCCCTGCGCCGAGCGCTGATCGCACACCCACCTCGCGCTGCCGCGTGGCCGCTCGGGCGAGGAGCAGGTTGCCGACGTTGACGCAGGCGACCAGGAGGACCAGCCCGACGGCGCCGAGCAGGACCAGGAGCATCGTGCGAACGTCGCCGACGATCGCGTCCCGCAAGGGAATCGCGGTGGCGTTCGCCCCCCAATCCGCCGGCATGTGCCAGGGAAATCCGTTGCGCACCGCCGGCACCAGGAGGTGGATCTCGGCCGCCGCCTGCGCGGTCGTGGCTCCGGCTCGCAGCCGCCCGACCGGGTGCAGCCAGCCTCCCGCCCAGTGGATCCCGATGTCGTTGGGGGCGAAGGGCGCCGGCAACCAGAGATCAACGCGGCTCGAAGGGAAGGTGAAGCTGGCGGGCATGACTCCCACGACCAGGCGGTCGACGCCGCCAAGCGTGATCATCGACCCGACGACCGCAGGGTTGGCGCCGAACCGTCGTTCCCACAGCCCGTGGCTGAGGACGACGACGTGGTCGCGACCGGCGCCTTCCTCTCCGGGTTGAAGGGGCCGGCCGATCTCCGCGCCCACTCCCAGCGTGGCGAACAGGTCCGGAGTGACCGCCATGCCGACGAGCCGCTCGGGCTCGCCGCTGCCGGTCAGGCTGATCGCCGCGGGGAACCCGTAGGCCGCGAGATGGTCGTAACTCCGGGTGCGCTCGCGCAGGATCTCGAGACCGCCATGCGGAATGGCCGCCTCCGGAAACAGGCTGAGGAGACGGTCCGGCTGTGGAAAGGGAAGAGGACGCAGGAGCACGCCGTTCACCACGCTGAACATGGCGGTGTTGGCGCCGATGCCGAGAGCCAGCGTCAGCACCGTCATCCAGGCGAAGCTCGGGCTCTTGCGCAATGTGCGCCAGCCGAAACGGATGTCGGCCGCGAGCTCCTCCAGAACCCGAATTCCCCAGCCGTCGCGCACCTCTTCCTTGGTGCGCTCGACGCCGCCGAAGCTGAGGAACGCCGCCCGCCGGGCCTCTTCGGGGCTCATGCCGCGGCCGCGGTTCGAAGCCGCCTCCATCTCCAGGTGGAACTCGAGCTCCTCGGCCAGCTCGCGCTCTTCCCGCGCGCGGAAGACGAGCGTCCGCAGCCGCTCGCGCACTTGCGTGATGGCGCTCATGGAACCTCGGGTTCCGGCACGGCGTTGAGAATCCAGTTCACCGCTCCGGATGACCGCTCCCAGCTACGGCGCTCCGTCGCGAGTTGCTGGCGCCCGGCGGCCGTCAGCTCGTAATAGCGAGCCCGCCGGTTGTGCTCGGAGGTCCGCCAGTCCGAGCGGATCCAACCCTTCCCCTTCATCCGTTGCAAGGCCGGGTACAGCGAACCCTGGTTCACCTGGAAGACTTCCTGCGACATCTGCTGAATGCGCTGGGCGATTCCCCAGCCGTGCATTGGCTCAAAGGACAGGGTCTTCAGCACCAGCATCTCCAGAGTTCCTTGCAGCAGGTCGGAATGGTCGGTGGTCATGGCGGCTCCTTCTTCAGACGATCTACAGAAAGGATACAAGGCTTCTGTAGATTGTCAAGAGAAAGGAGGTTTCCCTGGTGCCGGAGGGACTACCGCCGGTAGCCCGGGATTTTCAATCGATTTTCAATCCCGGGCTAAAGAAGGCCAGACATCGTCACTTCAACACCACCTCCACCACGCCGCCCGGCGTCACTGCCGCCGTGCCGGTGAAAGTGCGGCCATCCGCGGCTTTGGCCGTTAGCTGCCAGATGCCGGCTGGGACGCGGCTGATCCTTTGGGCGCCGCGATAGAGATCGAACTGGCTGACGACCTGGCCGTTGAAGTCGAAGGTTCGGTAGGCGCCGCCGGGCCCGTTGAGGCTCACCGTGGCGGTGATGTCCTCCTTGCTCAAGGTGGGCACCTTCACCTGTAAGACGCCGGCCGGGGGCAGGATCACGCGCACGGCGGGACCCGGCACCGTCGCCGCCACACTGGCGGGCGCGGCGAAGTCCGAATCCACGAAGATTTGCCAGCTTCCTGGCGGCACGTTGCTCAGCCGGACCCGGCCGTTCTCTCCTACCGGGTAATAACCCGCCGCAACCGTCTTGCCGGCGGCGTCGAGCACTCCGGCACGAATGCGTTCCGGCGGCTGCCCCGACGGCAGGACCACCTCCAGCGTCAGCCCTTCGGTGGGGGAGAGCGAGATCTCCAGATTCTCCGGGTCCGCGCCGTCCACTCGCACGTCCTTCACCGCCGGCGAGTAGCCCTCGTGACTCGCCCGCAGCTTCCAGGCGCCGTCGGCCACTTCGGCCAGGCGGAAAGCGCCATGGGAGTCAGTCTCCGCAGTGCCTACGGGGATGGGATCTTTACCGTCCACCGACTCCAGGCTCAACTTGGCGCCGGCCACCGGCGAGGAGTCCGCTGCGTCGATCACCCGGCCGGCGAGGCTCGCCGTGTGGAGGTCCACCCGCATCTCTCGGTCTCCGGAGATTTCTACGGCCTCCAAATGGCGGGCGCCTCCTGGCGTGGCGACCGCGAGCTCGTAGCTGCCGGCGTCCAGACCGCCAAATTGGAAAGCTCCCTGATGATCGGAGCTGGCGTCATGGCTGGAATACGTGTCTTTTCGAGTCAGCCCGAGGCTGGCGCCCGCCAGTGGAGCGCCATTGCGCAGCACGACGCCGCTGAGCGTGAATCCCTTGCCGAATTGAAGATCGAGCGTGGCCTCCGCCATGCCGGGCTCCAGAGTCACCCGGCCTTCGGCGTGGAGCGGTGTGTCCGGCACGGAGGCGCTCACCGTATAGTTGCCTGGCGCCACATTGGGGATGCGGTAGACGCCGTCGGCGTCCACCTGACCTGGCCTCATGCCGTTGGCAGCGACGCTCACCCGTGCCAGTTGGCTGAAATCCACGCCCGTGATCCTGCCGGTCAGCGAGCCGCCGGCTGTGAGCTTCACTTCCAAACCGCTCACCGAGGCATTGGAAACCGTTACGGTATCGCCCATGGGACTGGCCGCGTATCCCGCTTTGCGGGTGCTGAGGCGGAAGGTCCCCGGTTGGACGCCGTCGAAGTGAAAGGCGCCGTCGGGCCCGCTCAGGGCGCTCAACCTATCCATGAAGGTCCGGCCGGCCATCAAGGTGAGTTGGGCGCTCGCCACCGGATTGCCGGCCTCGTCCACCACCCGGCCCGACAC
>DATIOS010000414.1:0-7498 GCA_035472915.1 Thermoanaerobaculia bacterium | reverse complement strand
GAGACCGCCGTAATGCCCCCGGACTCAAGGAGAGGCCGCCATGCTGACCTTTTTGCTACCTCATGAAGGTTGATCCCGTCCCTGTGGAGCCGGAAATCGCGGCAGCGGGAGAGGCTGCGTGAGCGCCGCCCTCTCCCGCTGCCGGACGGTTTTCGGGTTGGAGCTGGCTCACACTCTCAAGCGGCCCCTCTTCTGGTTCCTCGTCGGCATCCTGGTCCCCACGACTTGGCTGATGTCCAAGGGAGGCCTGACGATTTCATCCGGCGACGCCTCGGTGGGCGGCACCAAGACCTGGATCACCTCCGAATTCAACTTCGCTTTTCTGCTGGTGATCCTGGTGTCGATCCTCTACTCGTTCTTCGGCTCCATCGCCTCGGGCATGGCGGTGATCTCCGACGACGAGGCGCGGGTGGGCGAGATCCTGCACTCCACGCCGCTACGTCCGGGCGAGTACGTGTGGGGAAAGTTCCTCGCCATCGTCTCCGGATTTGTGGCCGCTCTCGGCATCCACCTCCTGCTGGCGATGTTCTTCAATCACCTGGTGCCCACCGCGCAGGCGGCCGAGATTCGGGGTCCCTTCCACCTCGTCAACTACGTTCGCCCGGCGCTGATCCTCGCCCTGCCCGCCCTCGTCTTCTATCTCGGCGTGGCCTTCTATCTCGGCGAGCGCTGGCGCAAGCCGATCGCCGTCTTCCTCTTCCCCACGGCGATGCTGCTGTTCGGCGAATTCTTCCTCTGGGAGTGGTCGCCCACCTGGCTCGAGCCGCGGCTCAACCAGGCCCTGATGCTGATCGATCCGGCCGGCTTCCGCTGGCTCAACGAGACCTGGCTCAAGGCCGACCGCGGCGCGGCGTTCTACAACCAGGCTCCGATCAGCCTCGATCTGCCGTTCGTCCTCTCCCGCCTGGCCTTCCTGGGGCTGGGTTTGCTCGGAGTATTCCTCGCCCAGCGCCACATGGCGACTCACCTGCAGGGCGAGCCCGTGCCGGCGAGCGGCTGGCGCCGCCGCTCCCGGGAAGCCGGTGAAGCCGCGAATGGAGCCGTCCTCTCCGCCCCTCGCACCCTGGCTGAGCTCGGAGCGCGCAGCGGCGACGTCGGGCTCTTCCGAGGCCTCGGCCTTGTGGCGAGTACCGAGCTCAAGAACCTTCTGGCCTCCCCGGGTCTCTACCTCTTCGGAGCGCTGATCCTTCTCATGACCCTGGGAACGAGCCTGGTCAAGCTGGGACCCTTCCAGACCGAGATCCTCCTCACTCCTGGCATTACGGCGGTGGGCAGCTTCAACACGCTCACGCTGCTGCTCTGCCTGCTGCTGATGTTTTACACGGTGGAGTCGCTGGAGCGGGAGCGGACCTCCGGCCTCTCCCCGATCTCCTTCTCGACTCCGACCCGAACGGACTCCCTGCTCGCCGGCAAGGCTCTCGCCAACAGCCTGGTGGGCGTCGTGCTCATCGCCGCGACGTTCCTGGGGTGCGCCATCGCCATCCGCATCCAGGGCAAGGTGGGGCTCGCCCTCGGTCCCTATCTAATTGTCTGGGGCGGCCTGCTGGTGCCGACGCTCGTCGTGTGGACCTGCTTCATCGTCGCCGTCCAGGCGGCCGGTGGCCGGCGGTATCCGACCTACGGAGTGGGCCTGGGAGTGATCGCCCTGACCTTTTACCTACAGCTCAAGGGTCACATGAGCTGGGTTTGGAACTGGTGGATCTGGGGCACGCTGCAGTGGAGCGACCTGGGACTCTTCGAGATGAACCGCAAGGCCCTGCTGCTCAACCGTCTCCTGGTGCTGAGCGTGGCCGTGCTCCTGGTGGCCGTGGCGATGCGCGCCTACAGCCGGCGGCAGGCGGATGCCATCGGCCGGTTCCATCGCCTGCAGCCGGCGCTCTTCTGGCGGAGCGCGTCGCGCCTCGTCCCCTTCGTCCTGGTGCCGCTCGTCCTCGCCACGATCCTCACCGTGGCCGTGCAGGACGGCTTCCAGGGCGGCGTCGCCGAGAAGAAGGCGCACGACTATTGGAAGCAGAACCTGGCCACCTGGAAGGACGCGCCGCGGCCCGGGATCACCGGCGTCGAGCTCGAGCTCCAACTGGATCCCAACCGCCGCTGGCTGCACAGCCGCGGCAGCTACGATCTGGTGAACGACCACGACCAGGATCTCGAGCGCTTCGCCCTGACCGGCGGCTTCCATTGGGAGAAAGTCCGGTGGACCCTCGACGGCAAGCCCTACAAGCCGGAGGACCGCACGCACCTCTACGTCATCACGCCACCGGCGCCGCTCAAGAAGGGCGAGCACCTTCGCCTCGGCTTCGACTTCGAGGGGACCTTCCCGCACGGTAGCACCAAGAACGGCGGCGGCGAGATGGAATTCATCCTGCCGTCCGGGGTGGTGCTGAGCAGCTTCAGTCCCAGCTTCGTGCCAGTGGTGGGCTATATGCCCGAGATCGGCAAGAAGGACGAGACCGACTACGAGAGCAAGGTCTATCCGGACGACTTCTACAAGGGAATCACCGAGATCGCATTCGGCGCCAGCCGCGGGTTTACCGCCCGCGTCGCCATCACGGGTCCCGCCGGCTACACCTACAACTCGGTCGGGGTGAAGGAGAGCGATACGGTTTCGGGGCGGCAACGTAGGGTGGTCTGGAAGTCGGATTACCCGGTGCGTGCCTTCAACGTCGTCGCCGGACGCTGGAACGTCCGCCCGGGGCATGGCACGGCCATCTACTACCACCCGGGGCACGAGTACAACCTGGACGAGATGAGCAGCACGCTCGACGCGGCCCGCCGCTACTACTCCGAGTGGTTCAAACCGTTCCCCTGGCGGGAGCTCAAGCTCTCCGAGTTCCCAGGCCTCGCCACGTACGCCCAGGCCTTTCCCACCGACATCACGTTTTCGGAGGGGATCGGCTTCCTCACCAAAAGCGACGTCAAGACCGACGCCGTCTTCCTGGTTACCGCACATGAGAGCGCTCACCAGTGGTGGGGCAACCTCCTCACCCCGGGGGAAGGGCCGGGAGGCAATCTTCTCTCCGAGGGGATGGCCCACTTCTCCACCGCCCTGCTGACTGAGCAGGTCAAGGGCAACCAGGCGCGCATGGAGTTTTTAAAGCGCATCGAGGAGAGATACGGCAACTCCCGTCGCGCCGACGCCGAGCGGCCCCTGGTGAAAGTCGACGGCACCCGCGACGGCGATATCACGGTGACCTACGACAAGGGAGGCTGGGTCTTCTGGATGATGGAGCAGCGGCTGGGACGTGAGCGGATGCTCGCCGGCCTGCGCAAATTCATCGCCGATTGGGGCAATGGTCCCGACTATCCCGTTCTCCAGGACTTCACCACCGCCATGCGTCCCTTTGCGCCCAACCCGGCCGGTTACGACGAGTTCGTCCGCCAGTGGTTTCACCAGGTGGTGGTGCCCGAGTACCAGCTCGCCGGCGCCAAGGCGAGCCGCACGCCAGGCGGCACCTGGAACGTGACCGTGCGGGTGAGGAACGCCGGCAGCGGCTGGATGCCGGTGACGGTGGCGGCCGTCCGCGGCGACCGCTTTACCGCCGAGGGCAAGCCGGAGGCGGCCTACCGGGACGCGCGAGTTACCGTCGTCCTCGGCGGGGGCGAGGAAAAGACCGTGGAGATCGCCTGCGCCTTCCAGCCCCAGAAGGTCGTGGTCGATCCGGACGTCCAGGTGCTCCAGCTCCGGCGCAAGGCGGCGGTGACCAAGCTTTAGGCGTAACCTTACCCGTCCTTCTTTCGTATTGGTGCAGACGGGGCCGCCGCTGCGTCCCGGACTCAAGGAGAAAGCTCCCATGCTGACGATCCGCGATCTCGTGAAGGTTTATCCCGGCCCCGTGACGGCCCTCCAGGGCATCAATCTCGACGTACCGCCAGGCATGTTCGGACTTCTGGGACCCAACGGCGCGGGCAAGTCGACACTGATGAAGATCCTGGCCGGCTTGCTGGAGGCGACCTCGGGCGAGGTGACGCTGGACGGCGAGGACGTGCTGACCCGCCCCGAGCAGGTGCGGCGCCGGCTTGGCTATCTCCCCCAGGAGTTCGGCTTCTACCCCCACCTGACGGGGGAGAAGATGCTTTCCTACCTGCTCCAGCTCAAAGGCGTGGAAGCGCCCGGCGGCTTGAAGCCCCTGGTGGCCGAGCTGCTCGACCGGGTCAACCTCTCCTCGGCCGCGAAGCGCAAGGTCAAGACCTACTCCGGCGGCATGCGCCAGCGGCTGGGAATCGCCCAGGCCATCGCCGGCGATCCGCGGCTGATCATCGTCGACGAGCCCACGGCCGGCCTCGATCCCGAGGAGCGGCTGCGCTTCTACCGGCTGCTGGCCGAGCTGGCCGCCGACCGCATCGTCCTGCTCTCCACCCATATCGTGGAGGACGTGGCCGTGCTCTGCCCCCGCTTCGCCGTCATCCGCAAGGGGCGGCTGGTGGCCCAGACCTCGCCGTCGGAGGCGCGAGGGGCGATCGACGGCAAGATCTTCGAGGGACGGGTGCCGCGCGAGGAGATGGACGAGGTCCGCCGCCGCCTGCGGGTCACCCAGGCCGTGCTCGTCGAGGGCAAGAACCGGGTGCGGATCTATCAACCGGACGGCCAGCCGCCTGCGGGCTTCGAAGCCGTGCCCGCAACGCTGGAGGACGCTTACCTGCTGCTGATGCAGGACGTCGTCCAGACCAGCCCTCAACCCTACAACCCGCCGCGGCAGGAGCCGGAGATCGTGGCCGCGGGAGGGGCTGCGTGAGCCCGGCCTTATCCCGCACCCGGACCATCTTCGGGATGGAGCTGGCCCACACCCTGAAGCGTCCCCTTTTCTGGTTTCTCGTCGGCATCCTCGTTCTCACGACCTGGCTGTTTTCGACCGGGAGCCTGACGATCTCCTCGGGAGACGCCTCGGTGGGGGGAACCAAGGCCTGGATCACCTCCGAGTTCAACTTCGCCTTCCTCCTCGTGACGCTGGTGACGATCCTCTACGCCTTCTTCGCGTCGATCGCCTCCGGCATGGCGGTGATCTCCGACGACGAGGCGCGGGTGGGCGAGCTCCTCCACTCCTCGTCGCTGCGCCCGGGCGAGTACGTGTGGGGAAAATTCCTCGCCATCTTCGCCGGCTTCGTGGTGGTCTTCGGCATCCATCTCCTGTTGGCGATGTTCTTCAATCACCTGGTGCCCAATTCGAAGGCGGCCGAGATTCAGGGCCCCTTCCACCTCGTCAACTACGTGCGCCCGGTGGTGGTCTTCGCCCTGCCCGCCATCATCTTCTACCTCGGCACGGCGTTCTATCTCGGCGAGCGCTGGCGCAAGCCGACCGCCGTTTTCCTCTTCCCCACGGCGGTCCTCCTGTTCTGCGGTTTCTTTCTCTGGAACTGGGCGCCTACCTGGCTCGATCCGCGGATCAACCAGGCCCTGATGATGATCGATCCCGCCGGCTTCCGCTGGCTCAACGAGACCTGGCTCAAGGCCGACCGCGGAGCGGCGTTCTATAACAAGACGCCGATCGGGCTCGACCTGCCGTTCGTCCTTTCCCGGCTTGCCTTCCTGGGGCTGGGACTGTTGGGAGTCGGCCTCGCTCAGCGGCATATGACGACGCACCTGCAAGGCGAAGCCGTGCCGGAGGGCCGCTGGCGCCGCCGCCGGCCTCGCGAAGCCGGCGAGGCCCTGAACGGCGCCGGGCTCGTGCCCGCCGCTCCCCGCGCACTCGCAGAGCTCCGAGCGCGTAGCAGCGACGTCGGCCTCTTCCGGGGCATCGCCCTGGTGGCGGGCACGGAGCTCAAGAACCTCCTGGCCTCCCCGGGTCTCTACCTCTTCGGGGCGCTCATCCTGCTCCAAACCCTGGGCTCGAGCCTGCTCACGCTGGGAGCGTTCCAGACCGAGGTCCTCCTCACGCCCGGCCTCACCGCGGTGGGCAGCTTCAACACGCTCTCCCTGCTGCTCTGCCTGCTGTTGATGTTCTACACCGTGGAGTCGCTGGAGCGGGAAAGGGCCTCCGGCCTGTCGCCGATCTCGTTCTCGACCCCGACCCGGACGGCCTCGCTGCTCGCCGGCAAGGCGCTCGCCAACAGCCTGGTGGGCGTGGTGATGATCGCGGCGACCTTCCTCGGCTGCGCCATTGCCATCCTCATTCAGGGCAAGGTGGGGCTCTCCTTGAGCCCCTATCTGATCGTCTGGGGCGGCCTGCTGGTGCCGACCCTCATCCTGTGGACCTGCTTCATCGTCGCCGTCCAAGCCATCGGCGGCCAGCGGTATCTGAGCTACGGCATCGGCCTGGGCGTGATCGTCCTGACCTTTTACCTCCAGTTCAAGCGGCACATGAACTGGGTGTGGAACTGGTGGATCTGGAACACGCTGCAGTGGAGCGACCTGGGGCTCTTCGAGATGAACCGCAAGGCCCTGCTGCTCAACCGTCTCCTGGTGCTGAGCGCGGCCGTGCTGCTGGTGGCCCTGGCGGTGCGCGCCTACGGCCGGCGCCAGGCGGACGCCATCGGTCGCATCCATCGCCTGCAGCCAGCGCCCCTATGGCGCAGCCTGTCGCGCCTCGCTCCCTATGCCCTCGTGCCGCTGGTCCTCGGCACGATCCTCGCCGTGGCCGTGCAGGACGGATTCCAGGGCGGCTTCGCCGAGAAGAAGGCGCACGACTACTGGAAGCAGAACCTGGCCACCTGGAAGGACGCGCCGCGACCCGGGATCACCGACGTCGAGCTCGACCTCAAGCTGGATCCCGGTCGCCGCTGGCTGCACAGCCGCGGCAGCTACGATCTGATGAACGACCACGACAAGGATCTCGAGCGCTTCGCCCTCACCGGCGGTTTCCATTGGGAAAAAGTCCACTGGACCCTCAACGGCAAGCCCTACAAGCCGGAGGACCGCACACACCTTTACGTCATCACACCGCCGGTGCCGCTCAAGAAGGGCGACCACCTTCGCCTCGGCTTCGACTTCGAGGGAACTTTCCCGCGCGGCATCACCAAGAACGGTGGCGGCAGCATGGAGTTCATCCTGCCGTCCGGGGTGGTGCTGAGCAGCTTCAACCCCAGCTTCGTGCCGGTGGTGGGCTACATGCCGGAGATCGGCAAGAAGGACGAGACCAACTACGAGAGCAAGGTCTATCCCGACGATTTCTACAAGGGACTCACCGAGGTCTCCTTCGGCGCCAGCCACCCGTTTACCGCCCGCGTGGCCATCACCGGTCCCGCCGGCTACACCTACAACTCGATCGGGGTGAAGGAGAGTGAGACGGTGTCCGGCGGGCAGCGCAAGGTGGTCTGGAAGTCGGACTACCCGGTGCGCTTCTTCAACGTCGTGGCCGGACGCTGGAACGTGCGCCAGGGACACGGCACGACGATCTACTACCACCCCGGCCACGGGTACAACGTGGCTGAAATGAGCAGCACGCTCGACGCGGCCCGACGCTACTACTCCGAGTGGTTCAAGCCGTTCCCCTGGCGGGAGCTCAAGCTCTCCGAGTTCCCGGGCCTCGCCTTTTACGCCCAGGGCTTTCCCACCGACATCACC
>DATIOS010000413.1:0-6249 GCA_035472915.1 Thermoanaerobaculia bacterium | reverse complement strand
CCCTGGCCAGAACGGGAACGCCTGCCATCTGCAGCTCCTCGCGGGCGGCCTCCGGAAGCTTGTCGGTCATCGCGGTCTGAATGTAACCGGGGGCCACCACGTTGACCGTCACGCTACGGCTCCCCAGCTCGCGGGCCAGCGACTTGCTGAAGCCGATGAGCCCCGCCTTGGCCGCCGCATAGTTGGCCTGGCCGGCGTTGCCCATCATCCCCACCACCGAGGAGACGCTGATCACCCGCCCCCAGCGGCGCTTGATCATCCCCCGCACCACCTCCTTGGTGAGGGCAAAGGCTCCCGTCAGATTGGTACGCAGCACCCGCTCCCAATCGTCGAGCGACATGCGGGCGAGCAGGTTGTCGGCGGTGATGCCGGCGTTGTTGATCAGGATGTCGACGGCGGCGTAGTCCTCCGGCAGGCTCTTCAGCCGCTCGCCGAAGGTCTCCGGCTGGGTAACGTCGAGCACCAGCGGCCGGGCGCAGCCGCCGCCGGCGTCGATCTCCGCCGCCAGCCGCTTCAGCTTCTCCTCGTTGCGGGCCGCCAGCACGACGCGGGCTCCCTGACGGCCCAGCAGGCGGGCGACCGCCTCGCCGATTCCCTGCGAAGCGCCGGTGACCAGCGCGGTCTTGTTGTCCAGTCTCAACATCGATTCTCCTTCACGCCTTGACCGTCTCCTCTGCCGCTTCCGCCAGGATCTGGCGGAGATGATCGGGGTCCGAGACCGCCGTGGTGCGGGCACCCTGGACGATGCGGCGCGTGAGGCCGGCCAGCACGTTCCCCGGCCCCACCTCGATGAACACCTCGACGCTCGCCACATCCTCCATCCACCGCACCGACTCCACCCAGCGCACCGGGCTGTCGATCTGCCGCATCAGGGCCTCGCGAGCGGCATCGCCCGACGTTACCGGCACGGCGTCCACGTTGCTCACCACCGGCACCCGAGGATCATGAAACGGCGTCGCCGCCAGCATGGGCGCCAGCCCCTCTCGCGCCGGCCGCATGAGCGGCGAGTGGAAGGGCGCCGAAACGGCAAGCAAGGTCGCCTTGCGCGCCCCCCGCTCTTTCGCCAGGACCACAGCGCGATCGATCGCCCCCTTGTGGCCGGCGAGCACCGTCTGCGCCGGGCCGTTGAGGTTGGCCACGGCGCAGACTTCGCCTTGGGCCGCGTCGGCAGCCACGGCGGCGATGGCCTCGGGATCCATGCCGATGACGGCCGCCATGGCGCCCACTCCCACGGGCACGGCCTCCTGCATGAGCTGGCCGCGGCGCCGCACCAGGCGCAAAGCGTCGGCAAAGCCGAGAGCCTCCGCCGCCACCAGCGCCGAGTACTCGCCCAGGCTGTGCCCCGCCGTCGCCGCGGGCACGAGCTCCGGCGCCAGGGCAGCCAGGGCGCGGTGGATGGCGATCGAGGTGGCGACGAGCGCCGGCTGGGTGTTCTCGGTCAGCCCCAGCTCCTCTTCGGGCCCCTCCCAGCAGAGCCGGCTGAGCGGAAAGCCCAGGGCCTCGTCGGCCTCCTCGAAAGCGGCCCGGGCGGCGGGAACCGCCTCCGCCCATACCCGCCCCATGCCCACCTTCTGCGAGCCCTGGCCGGGGAAAATAAGCGCGAGCTTCTTTGCGGCAAGACTCATCCTGCTTCGCCCCTTTGCCGGCGGCCGGCCATGAGCTTCTCCTCCTGGCTGTGCAGCTCGGCGACCTTGTCGCGGATCTTACGGTCCAAACGCACGTTCGAGAACTCCTCGGCGCGGCGGATTGCGCTCTGCATGGCCCGCGCGTTGGCGCGGCCGTGGGCGATGAAGCAGCCGCCGTTCAAGCCGAGCAGCGGTCCGGCCCCGTACTCGCTGTAGTCCACCCGCTCTCGGAAGCGGTCGAAAACGGGCTTGGCCAGGGCGTAGCCGAGCTTGCCGCGGGTGCTCGCCGCCACCTCCTCCCGCAGCATTTTCAACAGCATCTCGGCGAGCGACTCGGCGCTCTTCAGCACGGCGTTGCCGACGAAGCCATCGCAGACGATCACGTCCACTTTGCCGTTGAAGACGTCCCGCCCCTCGACGTTGCCGACGAAGTTGAGGCCGGTCGTCTTGAGCACCCGGAAGACCTCACGGGTGAGATCCGTCCCCTTCCCCTCCTCCTCGCCGATCGACAGCACGCCGATGCGCGGCTGCGCCGTGCCGAGCACCGACTGGGCGTAGAAGTGCCCCATGACGGCGAACTCGCGCAGGTGGATGGGCTTGCTGCCGACGTTGGCGCCCACGTCGAGAAGCACGGTGCGACCCCGGGGGTTGGGCAGCACGGCGGCGAGGGCCGGCCGGTCCACGCCTGCCACGGTGCCGATCACCATCTTGGCCGCCACCATGGCAGCGCCGGTATTGCCGGCGGTCACCATGGCCTGGGCGCGGCCGTCCTTGACCAGCTCGGCGCAGAGACGCAGGGAGGAGCGGCGCTTCTTGCGGATCGGGGTGATCGCCGGCTCGTCCATGCCCACCACCTCCTCGGCGTGAACGATCTCGATCAGCCCCCGGGCGCCGTGCCGCGCCAGCTCCGCCTCCACCCGCGTCCGGTCGCCCACCAGCAGGATGGAGGCGCCGTCGGCGGTGGCGGCGCGAACCGCGCCCTCCACCGCACACTGCGGCGCATGGTCTCCACCCATGGCGTCTACGGCGATCGGCATGCTCGCTTCCCACCGACCTCAAGAACGCCCTCCGAAGGGCAGGTCACAGGGAGTCAGGATTGGGCTGGGCCGTGCGATTCTTATCGTAAGGGCCGGATCGAGGTCGTGGGCGGGTTATAGATTTTGCTTGCCCTCGATCACCTGGTTGCCGCGGTATTGCCCGCAGCTCGGGCAGGCGCGATGCGGCATCTTGACCTCCCCACAGTTCGGGCAGGTGGAGGTGGCGGGGCGCGCCAGGGCGTCATGGGCGCGGCGCTTGTCACGGCGGGCCTTGGAATGGCGGTGCTTCGGGTTCGGCATGGTCGTCGTGCCTCTTTGGGTCTCGGGTCGCTAAGTCCTGGCCGCGGGAAGCTCTCCGCGACCGGCGTCGATTGATTTCAAGTCAAGTCGTTTCAAGTCAAATCGTTCAAGTCGTTCCAAATCGTTCCAAATCGTTCCAGCTCATCGGGCGCCGGGCAACCGGTCCTTCAACGCCGCGAGGGCCGCCCAGCGGGGATCGGGAGCCGACTCCTCGCACTTGCAGTCTCCGGCGTTCCTGTCGGCGCCGCAAATCGGGCACAGTCCCCGGCAGTCCTCGCGGCAGAGCGGCTTCATGGAGATATTGAGCTGCAGCTGCTCGATCAGGATGGGATCCGTCTCCAGGAGCTCGTCCTGGAGGTAGAGGATACCCAGATCCTGCTCGTGCAACGCATGCTCGCCCCCGGCTTCCGGACCGTGCTCCACCAGGATCATCAGCTCGACGTCGGACTTTGCCTGCTCGACGATCGGCTTCAGACACCGGTTGCAGCTCAGGGTCTGCTCGTACGAGAGCCGGGCCCGCAGGAAGAACCCGGGGTCGGCGTAAACCACCTGACCGCGCCATGACACGGGACCGAGGTCCAGCAACTCGGGGCGGTCCAGGATCTCCTTGGAAACACGCTGCGTTTCGTCCCAGTTGAAAGGTTCATCGCGAACCTGATCCAGCCAAATCTGCATCTACACCCTCCAACCGGGGCAAACGGGAAGGCTAAGGGATTCCCTCCTCCGCTGTCAATGTTACGCGCAGCCGTGCAGGCGCAAACGGAACGAGGAGGGATTGCGGGTCGACGCCACGGACAGCCGGTCGCAAGAGGCGAAAGGCGCCAGCAGGGTCTCCCAGTCGCGCCAGCGCTCCACCTGCCGCCGGTCGATCAGGGGCACCTTCTCGAGCCCCTTCCGCATCTGGTTCATCCGTCGAAGGGCCGGACCCGGCCGCAGCCACGCGCCGAGCACCAACCGGCCGTCCGCACCCGCCGCGTCGGGCGCCACCAGGGCCGAGATCCGCGGTGCCAGGGCCTTCGCGCGGGCGAGGCTTTCGATGTCGAACGCAACGATGTCCCAGCCGGCGGAATTCCCTCGCGGCAGGCTGTCCGTCAGCAACCCCGCGAGCCCCCGCGACGGCAGCGACCAGCGGCTCCCGCCGGGGGGATTGAACACCGCGCCGCCCGGCAGCTCGATGGGACCGATCTTCAAACCGCCCTGGACGTCGAACAGCGCCAGGGCCGCCGGCGGCAGCGGCCGGCTCTCCTCGGCCGGCCACGCCGGTCCAGCCATCGCCAGCAGCACCGGGGCGTCGCCGCCATCAGCTCCCGCGGCCAGCTCCGGCTCGGGAGCGTCGCCACCTCCCGCGAGGGTCACCTCCAAGTCGGCGTTGTGCCGCGCCAGCCGGTACTCCCCCGCCGGCAGCTCGGAAACGTCCCGCACCAGGTGGAGGATGCCCAGGCTCTCCGGCTCCGGAGTCGCCGGGCCCGCCGCGGGAATCTGGGGCACCGGCCCGGAGCGCACCATCCACAGACCGTCCTGCCAGGAGACCTGGAGCACCCTCTCCTGCACCTCGTCGCCCCGGCCTCGCGCCTCACGAATGCTGCCGCCTTTGAGCCAGGCGTTTCCCGCCATGGTGCCGGCCAGCCGCGCCACGGCGGCCAGCCCGGGATACACCCGCGCCACCAGCAGGAAGCGTTCGCCGTCGAGGTCCGAGCAGGCCACGATCTCCCGCGACGGCGGCACCGTGAACGGCCCGAAAGCCGGCAGCGACGGCGCGTTCGTACCGGCCTCCCGGCTGACCGCCGCGAGATAGGCCGAGCCGTCGCCGAGGGCCGCCGAGAGCGACCCCAGGTTCTGGTGGGGAAAAGGCAGCCAGAGGCACGCGCCGTAGGCTCCCGAAGCCAGCAGCCGGGCGCCATAGCTCCCCGGCTCCGGCGCTGCCGCCCGCTCCCGCGGCCAATACCAGTAGAGGATGTGGACCGCCGCACCCAGAACCAGGGCGACGACGATCGCCAGTCTGACGAGCCGCTTCAAACAGGCGTCCCGCTATTCCGCGGCCGCGGTCTCGCGCACGGGCACGAGAGGGGCAAGGCCGGTCATGCCCAGCTTCTCGCGAATCTTGGTCTCGATCTCGTCGGCAAGGTCCGGGTTGTCGCGCAGGAAGTTCTTGGAGTTGTCGCGCCCCTGGCCGAGGCGCAAGTCGCCGTAGGAGTACCAGGCGCCGCTCTTGATCACCAGCTTGTGCTCGACCCCGAGATCGACGAGCTCGCCGTTCTTCGAGATCCCCTCGCCATAGTCGATGTCGAACTCGGCCTGGCGGAAGGGGGCGGCCACCTTGTTCTTGACCACCTTGACCTTGACCCGCGAGCCGGTGACTTCCTCGCCGTCCTTGATGGCGGCGATACGCCGGATGTCGATGCGCACCGAAGCGTAGAACTTGAGAGCCCGGCCGCCGGTGGTGGTCTCCGGGCTGCCGAACATGACGCCGATCTTCTCGCGGATCTGGTTGATGAAGATCAGGGTGGTCTTGGACTTGGCGACGATGGCCGTCAGCTTGCGCAGGGCCTGCGACATCAGCCGCGCCTGGAGGCCGACGTGCGAGTCGCCCATCTCCCCCTCGAGCTCGGCCTTGGGCACCAGGGCCGCCACCGAATCCACCACCACCACGTCGACGGCGTTGCTGCGCACCAGCATCTCGGCGATCTCCAGCGCCTGCTCGCCGTTGTCGGGCTGCGAAACGAGGATGTTGTCGATGTCCACCCCCAGCTTGCGGGCGTACTCGGCGTCGAGCGCATGCTCGGCGTCGATGAACGCCGCGATGCCGCCCTTCTTCTGGGCGTGGGCGATCACCGACAGGGCGAGGGTCGTCTTGCCCGACGACTCGGGACCAAAGACCTCCACGACCCGGCCGCGAGGGAAGCCGCCGATGCCGATGGCGTGGTCCACGGCGATCGAGCCGGTGGAGATCGCCTCCAGGTTCAGCGTCTCCCGCTGGCCCAGACGCATGATCGCCCCCTTCCCGAACTGGCGCTCGATCTGTGAAAGCGCGCCGTCGACAGCCTTCAAACGGTCCAATTTTGCGTCTGCCATGACTTTCATTCGCTCCTTTTGGCCCAGGGGGATGCGCCGAGGCCCCATTCTATGTCTTCTCGAGTCCCGCGGGGCTCGCCGTGAATCGCTCTTGCCGCCCGTTCCGCGGTTACCATCTTAGAAGACGTAAATGCGGCGGTCAAATCCTGCCGGGAGATATACTCTTTTGATGTCACCCGTCCTGCCGGAAATCGAAATCGACCTGGCCGCGTTCT
>DATIOS010000412.1:0-4924 GCA_035472915.1 Thermoanaerobaculia bacterium | reverse complement strand
GAGGTAAAAGCTGGCAACATGGAGATGGAGGACGCTGCTCCGGATCGTGGAGGTCCTTCTTCGGGATGCTTCCCGCGGAGGTCCACTCGATCGCCCCCAAGCGAGAGCGGACCTTGGGCCGGAGGGGCGGTTGGACTCCCGGCCCCCTGGCGAGACAAGTTGTCAAAGAGCCTGCTTCATCCCGGCTGGCGAGAGGTCCTCGCCGGACGTTAAATACAGGACGCTGAATCATACACACAGGGATCTGAAAAAGTCAATAGTCTCGGCGAGGTTTCTGGAAGCGCCAACGAGAAACTCCATCTTCCTCGAATGGAGAGCGATGACAAGGAGCTTAATCCGTCATCTTCGCGGTACCGGAAAGAGTCCGTTTGAGACGGCCCGGGTGGCTTGGCTGGCGTTTTGCCCCGATCCCATGAGGTTCCCCGGTCGATCGGTGACGCCCCACCGCTGGCGGCGAGCCAATTATCCTCAGCGGCGAGTCGATTTCCCCGAGCGGCGAACGAATTATCCTCAGCGGCGAATGACTTCCCCCGAGCGGCGAACCGATTATCCTCAGCGGCGAGTCAATTCCCCCTGGCGGCGAACCAATTTCCCCCAGCGGCGAGCCGATTATCCCGAGCGGCGAACCGATTCCCCCTGGCGGCGAGTCAATTATCCTCAGCGGCGAACCGTCCGCCGGCAGCGGCGAACCGACTATCCTGGGGGCGGGTCGCTCGCACGAGGCGGCGGATGGCTCGCCTGCGCCGGCGGGAGTCTGGCCAAAGGCTTGGGATGGGACCAAGGCTTCGCCAGGCAGGGGACCACCCTCGGGCTGCCATGACATAATAGAACGCTCGGAGGAGGTGTCGCATGGCCCTAGAGAGAGAGCTGGAGACCTACAGAACCAAGCTGCCGGAGCTCAAAGGCGAGAATGAGGGGAGGTTCGTCCTGATCAAAGGCGACCAAGTGATCGACGTCTTCAGCAGCTACGACGACGCCCTCAAGGCGGGATATACGGCATTCGGGCTGAAGCCGTTCCTCGTGAAAAGAATTGACGCCATCGAGCAGGCCCAATTCATCTCCCGTTTCACCGATCCTCTCGCTCTGAAGCAGTCGGCCTGATCCGATGCCTCATTTCACTCTCCCGTTGGGTCCTCAGGGTCCAGTCCTGAATGCCGTCGTGGCGGTAAGTAACGAGCGGAGCGCGGCACTCGCGGCAGCCGGTCAATCGGTGCCGAAACCTTTGCCCATCAGGGCGCTGGTCGATACAGGCGCGAGCACCACCTGTGTGGATCCCTCGGTCCTCACTGCGCTAAGTCTCACTCCAACCGGAATCGTGTTGTTGAACACGCCCTCGACAGGCGAGACGCCCCATCAAGCCGAACAGTTCGACGTCGCGTTGATCATTCCCGCGCCAGTTGGCCCGGCGCTCATCTTCAGGACGATTCCGGTCGTAGCCTCGGAACTTTTGGCGCCCCAAGGCTTCCATGCGCTCATGGGCCGAGACATTCTGGACCAGTGTCTCTTTTCCTATAACGGCTCCATCAAGCTTTTTACTCTGGCATATTGACCTGCACCCTCGATTCGCTTCGTAGTCGTCCTGACGCCTGGGCCGGCTGGCCTCCGTCCGCTCAAGATCCCACGACCGTCCTCTCCAGGGGTCCTGCGTTCGAAATTCCCCTCGGGGAAACAGGTTGGCATAAGCTTTGCCCAATCCTAGGTGACCCGCGCTGAGGATCTCCAAGTCAGGGGGTCCCGCCACGCGCGGACACCGACAACTCGGCAAGGTCACATCATGAAGATCATACGCAACGTTCTTTTCGCCTTTCTTCTCTTGGGCGCCGGCGCCGGAGCGGCCTCCGCCCAGCTTTCGGTGGGTGCGGGAGTCCAGGTAGGTCCGCGGGGACATGCTTCCGTCGACCTCGGCTTCTTCTACGACAGTCTCGCCCCCTACGGAAACTGGATCGAGCGCCCGAACCATGGCTGGGTCTGGACGCCGCGCGATGTGTCCGCGAGTTGGCGCCCCTACCAGGCCGGCCACTGGGTCTGGAGCGACGAGGGATGGACCTGGCTCACCGACGAGCCCTACGGTTGGGCGACCTATCACTACGGCCGCTGGTATCAGGACCCTGAGATCGGCTGGGCCTGGGTGCCCGGCAACGACTGGGCTCCGGCCTGGGTCTCCTGGCAGGAAGGCAACGACTACGTCGGCTGGGCACCGCTGCCCCCCGGCGCCAACGTCAACGCCAGCAATACCTCAGGGCCCTCAGGCCCCGGTTATGACGACAACCCGGGCTACGAGAATCCGGACTCCGATAATCCGGCCTACGACGACAACGGCGGCTACGACAACGGTCCCGGATACGACAACGGTCCCGATTATGACAACGGTCCCGGTTACGAGAGCGCTCCGGTCTACGACAGCGGCTATGGTTATGACGGCGGCTACACCTACGGAATCGGGCCGGCGGCTTACCTCTTCGTGCCGACCCGCGTCTTCCTCTCCGTGGACCTGTTCGACTTCTATGTGCCGTGGGTGCGGGTGAGCTCGTTCTTCCGCTTCACCCACAACTGCACCTTCTACGGATTCCACGGCGGTCGTTTCTTCAACCGGGGCATCCCGTTCGAGCACGTTCACCACTTCTACGGCAACATGCCGCGTTACCGGCTGGCCGGTCTCGATGGCTTCCGGGGCCGTGGATTCCAGGCGGACGGCAACCGCCTCGCCTTCTTCCGGCCGCAGGTGAATCGCGGCTGGCGGGGCTCGCCGATGGACCGCCCGGGCGCCCGGCGCTCGGTGGTCACCGCCAACCAGTTCCGCAACGACCACCCGGACCGCCAGCGGAGCTACGCGCAGACCCACGGCCAAGGCTTCGGGCGGACCGATCCGCGGGATCGCCGGCAGGGTTTCCCGTCCCGGCAGGCCCAGGGCGACCGCGGCGATCGCAACGCTCAGCGTTGGCAGGATCAGACCCGCCGGCAGCGCTCGTTCGACAACGGACGGGTTCAGCCCCAGCGGCAGCAGCCTTTCAACGCCCAGCCGTGGCAGCAGAACAACGCCCAGCGGTGGCAGCGGGACAACGCCAGCCGCCAGCGTTCTTTCGATAGCCAGCGCTTCCAGGCGCAGGCTGACCGGCAGCGCCAGCTCAACGCCCAGCGGCAACAGCAGTTCCGCCAGCAGGAGCAGTTCCGGCAGCAACGCTCGTTCGACACCCAGCGTTGGCAGCAGCGTCAGGCTCCACCGCAACGGCAGCAGTTCCGCAACGATGCCGGACGGGGACAAGCCAACCGCGGCCAGGCCACCCGTGGCCAGAACAATCCCGGCCGCGACAATCGTGGCCAGAACCATCGTGATCACGGCAACGACCGCCGGCACGGCGGTTAGGTGTTGATCTAGCCTGGCGTAAGGGCGGGTCTGGACGGTGGAAGGGGGCTCGACCCGCCCTGCAATGCTGGGATCGATCGCTCGGGAGCGCCCGGCGATCGTCTCCGGAGCCGGTCGAGAGCCTCGAGCAGAGCGCCGGCCGGCGCCTCCTCCGCGAGCAGGACATCCAAGGTGTCGTTGCGGCCCGCGAGGCGAGCGGCCAGCTCGCGGATGTGCCCGTCGGCGGCTGCGAGGGAAGATGCCTGTGCCAAGGCGCCGTCGATTTCTTCGAGCAGCGCCTGGTCATGCTCGAGGAGCTCCTGGCGCTGGTTCACCGCCTGAAGGAGCTGGGTAAAGGCATAGAGATCCTCCCAGATGCGGCGTGCCTCGGAGGGCTCTGAGCTTCCAGAGGCGTGCCAGCGATCGATTCGCTCCTGAAAGTCCTGCAAGTGGATCCGGTCCGCGAGGCGGAGCCTGGGAAACACACCACTGCCGGTGAGCCGCGCGAGGCTCGTCGCCGCGCAAAGCAGGGCGGGGCCGGCATCTCCGTTTTGCGGCTCGCAGAGCGCGCAAATGTTCTCGAGGTTGCGGCGGAATTTCGCGTAGGCGCCGCGCGCCTCGAGGGCGCGTTGTAGATCGCTTTGCAAGCTGAGGGCCGGTGCCATTCCCTCTGCACGGCAGATGGCCTCCTCGAGCGCCGTGACGGTCCGCCTGAGGTGCCGCAAGATGCTGCTGCAGTCCGTGATCTGGTCAGGTAGGGCCTGGCGCATCCGATTGTTCGCCAATCGGCCTTCCCGCGTCCGCAGCTCGTTCAGCGAGAGGAAGACGATGCCGGCAATCTCAGCGCCATCCTCCTCCTCGCGCTCGTCATACCGAGCGAGAATTCTTTCGAAGCCATTCCTGGCGGAGAGAATAGATCGTTCAACAGCTGGCAAGAGATCGAGCGCGAGCTCGTCGGGCGACGGGAGCTGGATCTTGTCAAGGCGGTCCTCGATCGAGCGCTCCTGCGTCTCCAGCGCGCGCAGAATGGCCACCAGGATTCGCGGCTCTGTCGGCGCACTCGAATTCCCCGCGGCGGTCAGCGCTGGCAGGCCATCGGCCACCGAAAGATGCAGCAAGCGATTTCGGACCGGTTCAGCCATGGGCATGGCGCCTCGCAACACCGACGCATCCACCGCTCTGTTCGATGACAAGAATCGAGCCATTGCAAGGAGTCCCTTCTTGTCGAGCGATCGATGGCTCACGCTCGGGAAGATCGGCGCGCTAGCCGGCCCACTCGCCCTGCTGCCACGCCGCGTCGTCCAGTCGGCCGTCGATCGTCGGCGGCTCGCCGGCGAGCCGCTGCGTGAGGTAGAGGCGCGGCTTGTACTTGCGCCCGTCGGCGGCGGTCGAGCGGGTTCGCCCCTCGCCCGGCGGGGCCGGCTCCTGGGCGGAGGCGCTGAGCGCGAGCGTGAGCCAAACCGGGACGAGCCACGGCCGTGAGACGAGCGGCACGAAGCGGGACAGGCGCAACGCGCGGAAGGCTAGCGTCCCCCGCCCCTCACGGTCAATGAACCAAAGGGCCCGCCGGGGCCCGTCGCC
>DATIOS010000411.1:0-18367 GCA_035472915.1 Thermoanaerobaculia bacterium | reverse complement strand
CGCTTCGCCGCCGAGATCGCGCCGGTGACGGTGCCGGGGAAAAAGGGCGACATCCAGGTGGACACCGACGAGCATCCCCGCGACGGCGTCACCTTGGAGTCGCTCGCCAAGCTGGCCCCCGTCTTCCGCCCGGGCGGCAGGGTGACGGCGGGCAATGCCTCCGGCATCACCGACGGAGCGGCGGCGATGATCGTCGCCTCGCGCCGGGCGGCTTCAGAGCTTGGGCTGCCGGTCGTGGCGCGGCTGGTGGGCTGGGAAGTGGTGGGCGTCGAGCCGCGGATCATGGGCATCGGTCCGGTGCCGGCGATCAAGCGACTGCTCGCCAAGACGGGCCTCGATACCGCCGCCATCGACGAGGTGGAGCTCAACGAGGCCTTCGCCTGCCAGGTGCTCGCCTGTTTGAAGGACCTCGATTTCCCCCACGGGAAGGTGAACCCGGACGGCGGCGCCATCTCGCTCGGCCATCCCATCGGCGCCACCGGCGCCCGCATCCTCGTCACCCTGCTTCACGGCATGGCGGCGCGGGGCGGAACGCGGGGGATCGCCACCCTCTGCGTCTCCGGCGGCATGGGCCTCGCGGCCCTGGTCGAGCGGGAGGCGGCATGAGCGGATTGATCCTCGTCTCCACGGCCTCGGAGGAGAAGGCACAACCCTACGTCGAGGCCCTGCGGGCGGTGGGAGTTCCCGAAGAACGGCTCCTCGTCGTGACACCATCCGACATCGAAGCGGCGGGGGCTCTTGCATCCGAAGCAGCAGGCCTGGTGCTCTGCGGCGGGGCCGACATCGAGCCGGAGCGTTATGGCGAAACGATGCTCGCCGGCGCCAACGTCGAGCTGGTGCCCGAGCGCGACGCCCTGGAGTGGGCCCTGCTGGACGCCGCACGCGACGGACATCTCCCCGTCTGGGGCGTCTGCCGCGGCTTCCAGGTGCTCAACGTCTACCTCGGGGGCACTCTCTGGCAGGACCTTCCTACGCAGCACCCGACCAGCGTCAATCACGACGTTTCCGAGACGCCGGAGACGCTCGCCCATACCGTGCAGGTCGTCGTTCCCGGCGCTCCCATCGCCGACCGCCTCGCGCGCGAGGTGCCGAGGGTCAACAGCCGCCACCACCAAGCCGTCAAGCGGATGGCCGACGGCTTCCACCCCGTGGCCTTGTCGCCCGACGGTCTCGTCGAGGCCGCCTTCCTCGACCGCCGCGACTGGTGGGTGCGCGGTGTCCAGTGGCACCCAGAAAATCTCGTCTTCCTTCCCCAGCAGAGGGCCCTCTGGACGGATTTCGTCCGCGCCGCCGGCCTTCCCGACGACGGCCGATGACTGAGCCGGCGATCCTCCTCGATCGGCCGCCGCAGTCGCCGCGGACATCGACGATCACCTTGAACCGTCCGCCGCTCAACATCCTCGACATCCCCACCATCACGCTGCTGGGAGAAGCCGTGGCCGCCTTGGCCGCCGACCCGGATCTCCAGGTCGTCGTGATCCGCGGCGCCGGCCACCGCGCTTTCTCCGCCGGCGTTGCCGTGCAGGACCATACGCCGGACAAAGTGGTCGCCATGCTGGAGACTCTTCACGCTGCGATTCGCCGTCTGCGAGACCTCGACGCGATCACCGTCGCAGCCGTCCACGGTCACTGCCTGGGAGGAGGAATGGAGCTGGCGCTCGCCTGCGACTTGGTGATCGCGGAGGAAGGTGCGCGCTTCGGCCAGCCGGAGATCGAGCTCGGCTGCTTCGCACCGGTGGCAGCCATCCTGCTGCCGCCGCGGCTCGGCGCCGGACGGACTCTGGACCTGCTGCTTTCCGGCCGCACCCTCGACTGCGAGGAAGCGGAGCGGCTGGGGCTCGTCACCCGCAGAGTTCCCGCAGGCAGCCTGGACGCGACCGTAGCATCCCTCGTCGCCGCAATCACCGAATGTAGCGCCCCCGTGACGCGTCTCACCAAGAAAGCCGTCCGCGCCGGAAGGGACCTCCCCTTTTCGGAAGCCCTGACGGAGTCCGAGCGTATCTATAAGGAAAAGCTTCTTCCTCTGGAGGATTTGGAGGAAGGGGTCACGGCGTTTCTGGAGAAGCGGCCGCCGGTGTGGCGGCACCGGTGACCAAGAATCGCTTGTCAGCGTAGAATGGAAGGCAGAGGCGGCCTATGACATACCGAGGGAGAGTCAAAGACGGCGCAATCGTATTGGATTCAGGCTCCCAACTCCCGGAAGGTTCCATCGTGAGAATCGAGCTGGAATCCGGCGAGCCGTCGACAAGCAAGCCGGTCTCCGATCCTCTGCTCCGCATTACAGGTCTGGCCGCAGAGACTGGGATCTCTGACTTGGCGACGAATATCGACCACTATCTATACCGTCACCCAAAGGCCAGCGATGCCAGCTAGACTAGCTTTTCTCGACACCAACGACGGGCTTGCTCTCCAGCGAGTATGCACCCTAGAACGCCTTGGAAATCCGCCATTGGCTCTCAAAAAAATGAGATCTTCCGATGACGGTTCGATGTGAGCCGCTTCGTTCTTATCAAGAGAGTTTAGGCTGCATCCAATCACGACTGACTCTCCTCCAGTTAGCAATAGAAAACGGCGATGCTCTTTATCGGAATCGCATTGGCGGATTGATAGGCTAGATCCATGTTCTCTTGCAAAGTCGGCAAGCAATTGCTGAGAAAGCCGCCCCTTGACCTTTGAAGTCGTTAGTACGCGAACGTCACTATGGAGCTTCAACCCCAAATTGACGAGAGTCGACAAAGAGGAAATTGCCTTGTCTTCGAAGTACGGATCGAAGATACATAGGACCGTAGAACCGTGCGCAAGATGCACAATACCAATTCGGTTGGACACTGGAGTCTGTTGATTCATACGGATGCTTCTCGGCCCTGCTTCAAGCTTGTATCCTAGCGAATTAGCCGCACTGACCATCAATTCGCTGAACGACGAAAAGCTGACGGCAAACTTGAAAAACTTAGCAGTGCCGTGCTCAAACGCAGCAATGAGCCAATCCTTCTCGTGACGACGGAACTCGACGTTGATGCGCCTCTCAGTATCGAGCAAAAACAACGAACGCCTGTGGTTTATCTGCTGTGAAGACCTGCCATCCGTGGGTTGCGAGTTCTTCTAAATACGTTTCGACATCGGACTCGCCGAAAGTCGATCCTGGGTAGCTTTGAAACTTTGACATGGGAACTCCTTGCGAGCTAACCGCTAGATTTGCTAGGTCTCTGCACCTCGACTGCTTCTTGCGCCAGCCGCGGTAGCCCTTCCAAGTCGTCAGCAGCCGAGAAACAACCGGAAAAATCCGGGCATGTCACTCCATACAAGCTCTCGGGGTCTTTATGCACGTACACCGGGTACAACATCGCTCACTTCCAATCCCAACCGGCTTGCCGGAAGATGTTGCGTAGAAGACGCCACCGGAAGCAAGAAAGTGCTTCGAGGGCGGCGCGGCTGGGGCCATTTCGCGTCAGACACTCGGCCCATGCTCACGACTCGAATGCCAGAAGGCTACAACTTCGAGGTAACGGCCACGTGGGCGGTAATAGACGAAGTATCGAGTTCGCGCCAAGTACAAGCGACGTGTTTCAGGGTCTCGGGCGTTTTCGACCAAGGTGCCGATGCCGGGCTGTTCGACCAATGAGGCAAGCGTCGCCTGGAGGTCAAATCGAATCGCTCCCGGCGCCGCGGGTCGGTTCTCACTCCACCAAGCAGCGGCAGCTTCAATCTGCCGCTCCGCCCTGGGCTTGACACGAATGATCAGCGCCAAGCTTAGCCGTATTTCCGCAATTTCCTGAAGAGCTCGTCCCCGGAAATGCCTTCTTCGTGATCGGCTTCTTCAAGCGCTTCCTCAAGCTCGGCTTGAAGCGCAGGGGGCAGGCGCACAGTCGCCTCCGAGTCCTTTGCGAACACCGTGACGACGGTCCCTTCAGGCAGGGACACGCCCTCAAGGACTACCTTGCCTTCGACGATGGTACCGGTGGCGACTTGCATGGTGCGATGGTACTCCAGCGGGCGGCTGAGAGCAAAGGGAGTTGGAGGGTCATTCCGAGAGCTGCGGCGGGGCCCCCAAGCCAACGTGCACCGGGTACACCATCGCTCACCTCCAGTCCCAACCGGCTTGCCGGAAGATGCGTAGCCGTGTCGATCGGGAGATCCTTGCGTGGATGCGGAACGGTGACGTGGCGGCGCACCCAGCGATTTCAGCTCTTCGCGGCCTGCTGCGCCGCGAGCCCCTTCAACCGGTTGCGAATCGCCTCGAGGCGCTCCTCGGCGTTCGGAACGGACATGACCACCTGCTCGGTGTGGCTCATCGCGGTGGGCGAGTTGAGGCGCTGGCGCAGGTCAGCCAGGAAGGGCTGGACCTTCGAGAAGGTGCCGAAGAGCTCGCCGTTGGCGTCGAGGAACATCTGGCGGTCGATGGCCCCATGGGTGACCAGGGAGCAGGCCATGTCCCAGTAGCCGGTCACCATGCGGAACTTGCGGTTGTCGTCGGGAGACAGGGCAAAGATCTCATCAGCGGCGCTGGGGTGGAATTCGCGGACGAACCAGGCCCGCGCCTCACGCAGGACCGGCTCGCGGCGCATCTCGAAGATCTTGAGGATCAGTTGGGCGCTTTCATAGGGTGTGCTCATGGAGGGAAGTCTATCGCAAGCCGGAAGCGGTTCGGATACCCGAAGCTCCATCGGTGGAATCGGTCCTCTACTTCTTCCCGGCGAGTTTGTACGTCACGTTCTGTTGCCCATTGCCTCATGCGCTGCTTTCGCTAGGAACCCACTACGCGTCATGTGATGCTCGGCAGCGTAGCGGTCAATCTCCCCCACCAGGTTCGCTGGCAGTGAGATGTTGAGGCGCACGCTCTTGGTGTTGACCTTTGTGAGGTCAAGATCGATGAGGAGCCAGAACCCATCTTCATACGCTTGGCCAGCCGCCAACTCCTCAATGGCTGTAGGAGACGGAATCTCTTCGTCCTCGCCTTCGAAATGCACCTCGACCGCTTCTTGCGCCAAGCGCGGAAGCTCCTCCAACTCATCAGCAGCCGAGAAACATCCGGGGAAATCCGGAAATGTCACTCCATACGCGCTCTCGGGGTCTTTATGCACGTACACCGGGTACAACATCGCTTACCTCCAATCCCAACCGGCTTGCCGGAAGATATTGCGTAGCGTGCCGGTCGGGAGGTCCTTGCGTGGATGCGGAACGGTGACGTGTCCAGGCTTGTCTGGATGCTTGAACTTCCGGTGATCGCCTTTGCCACCCACGCATTCCCAACCTTCGGCTTCGAGTCGCTTGAGGACATCAGCACTGCGCACGTTGTGTATGCTTACACAAAATGACGCATTGCGTCAAGTTGAACGGCCTGCTGCCCTCTTGTGGTAAACAACGTCGCGAGGGACTCGCACTCTCCCAACGTTCTCACCCTACTCTGGTAGAGACTCACGACAGAGACAGTTAGGAGAAGAAACAATGAGAACCCGACAAGGCTCTGAGACCCTTGGCATTCCCTCCATTTCCCTCGCCGTGCGCCTGCTCAGCTACCTCCTGCTCCTGGCGGTCCTCGTGCCGGCCGGCGCCCAGGCCGACCAGGGCGGCTTGCGGTGTTCGGATGTGACCTTCCCCGTCACCCTCGCCCCGAGCGACGCCACGGTCTACAACGTGTTCGGCGTGCTCTGTGCCCGCGGCAGCCTCCACAACAAAACGATCCAGATCGCGCTCCACGGCGCGACGTACAGCCACCTATACTTTGATTGGCCCTATCAGCCCGCTCTCTACTCGTACGTGCGCTATGCGACGGAGGCGGGCTACGCCGTGCTCAACATCGATCGGATCGGCATCGGCCGCAGCGGTCATCCGCCGGCCGACGCGGTCACCATCGACTCGAATGCCTTTGTGGTTCACCAGATCGTGCAGGCCCTGCGGGACGGCGATCGGGTGGTGCCAGGGTTTGGCCGCGTCCGTGCCGAGCGGGTGGCGCTCGTCGGCCACTCCCTTGGATCCCTGGTCGCAATCGACGAGGCGGCCACCTATGGCGACGTGGACGGCATCGCCTTGACCGGCGTGTCGCACACGGTGACCTCGCACCTCGGCGACGTCTCCTTCTATCCGGCGAACCTCGATCCGCGCTTCGCGGGGAAGAACCTTCCGGACAACTATTTCACCACGATCCCGGGGACGCGCGGGATTTTCTACCACGCGCCGTTCTTCGATCCCCACGTCCTGGCGGTCGACGAGCAGAACAAGGAGACCGTCACCCTGGCCGAGCTCAACACGGCGGTTCCGGCCTTGAGTCTGTCGACAGGAATCCACGTTCCAGTGCTCCTCGCGGTTGGCGATTTCGATCTGGCGTTCTGCGGCGAGCCGACCTGCTCGGCGTCCGGCAGCCTCGGCGCCGAGTCGGGCTTCTTCGCGCCGGATACCTGCCTGGAGACCCGAGCCATCCCGTTCGCCGGACATGATTTGAATCTCCACTTCCAGGCGCCCTTCACCTTCTTCACCATTCTCAACTGGATGGACCGCCGGGTGGGCCGCAATTCGAGCGCGACCCCGCCCCAGCCCTGCCAGCCGTAAGGGAAGGCGGCTCCAGTGACTCGCCCTGGGCGCCGCCCCTCCTCCGGAGGAGACCGAGAATCTCTGGTCCTCCTCCGGTATGATTCCGAGCCTGGATTCCGAGCTCGGGACCGTTCCCCGTCCCGACTGCCGCTCGGCTCGCACTTGGAGAAGAGGAGAGAATCTCAATGCCCGAGACCATTCTGATGGAACGCGAAGGCCGCGTCGCCATCCTGACCATCAACCGGCCCGACAAGCTGAACGCCCTCAACCAGCAGGTGCGCGACGAGATGCTGGAGATCCTCGCCGGCATCGAGCACGACGACGCGGTGGGAGTCGTGGTGATCACCGGCGCCGGCGAGAAGTCGTTCATCGCCGGGGCGGACATCGGCGAGTTCGCCGGCCGCACACCTTTCGACCAGCGCCACGCCATGCGCAGTCCGCGCGTCTTCGATATCATGTCGAGCTTTCCCAAGCCGGTCATCGCCATGATCAACGGCTTCTGCCTGGGTGGTGGATGCGAGCTGGCGATGTCGTGCGACATCCGCGTCGCCTCCGAGAAGGCCCGCTTTGGCCAGCCGGAGATCAATCTCGGACTGATCCCGGGCGGCGGCGGCACGCAGCGCCTGCCGCGCCTGGTGGGCGTGGGCAATGCCATGCGGCTGATCCTCACCGGCGACATGATCGGCGCCGCTGAAGCGAAAGAGATGGGACTGGTGGAGATCGTCGTCGCGCCCGAAGAGCTGCGGGCAAAGACCCTGGAGCTAGCCAACAAGATTGCCAGCAAGAGCCCGCTGACCCTCAAGGTCGCCAAAGAGGCGTTACGCGCCAGCGAAAAGCTGCCCGTCGAGGACGGCATCACCTACGAGCGCGACCTCTTCTGCCTCTGCTTCTCTTCCGCCGACAAGGAAGAGGGCGTCAAGGCCTTCCTGGAGAAGCGGCCGGCCGAATGGAAGGGACGGTGAGACTATGACCACCATGACCGAAAAAACCACGACGACCGCTCCCCACGAGGATCTGCTCGCGCTACGCGCCGAGTTTCCCATCCTGGAGCACACGACCTATCTCATCAACAACTCGCTCGGGGCGATGCCGCGCGGTCTCCACGACGAGCTCGCCATCTTCGAACGTGAATGGGGAACGCGGGGCGTGAGGGCCTGGAGTGAAGGCTGGTGGGAAATGGCAGCCGAGACGGGCGATCTGCTGTGTCCGCTCCTGGGGGTAAAGCCCGGCGCCGTCTCCATGCACCAGAACGTCGCCGTGGCAGCCTCTATCTTCCTTTCCTCGATCGACTATCCGGCGGACTGCAACCGCATCGTCTACACCGCGCTGAACTTCCCCAACGTCATGTACTTGATGGAAGGGGAGAGGAAGAAGGGAGCGGAGGTCGTGACCGTCCCCTCCGACGACGGCATCGGCGTCCCCACCGAGCGGCTGCTGGCCGCCATCGACGAGCGGACGCGCCTGGTGCCGGTCTCTCACACCCTCTTTCGTAGCGCCTTCGTGCAGGACGCCGAGGCCATCGCTCGCCGCTGCCGCGAGGTGGGAGCGATCCTGCTGTTGGACGTTTATCAATCGACGGGCGCCGTGCCGCTGGAGCTCGAGGCCTGGGGGGTGCACGCCGCCATGGGAGGCTCCGTCAAGTGGCTCTGCGGTGGCCCCGGCGCCGGCTACCTCTGGGTGAACCCGGAGATCGCGGACACCCTGAAGCCCTCCTTCATCGGTTGGATGGCCGACGAGGAGCCCTTCGCCTTCCGGCCGGGACCGATCCGTCTCCGCCCCGAGCCCGCGTGGCGCTTCCTCAACGGCACGCCCAACATCCCCGCCCTGTATTCCTGTCGCGCGGGTTACAGGATCGTAGCCGGCGTCGGCTCGAAAAAGATCAGAGAGCGCTCCCTCGCCCTCACCCAGCACCTGATGGACGCCGCCACCGAGGCCGGCTTCGAGCTACGCACTCCCCGCGATCCCAAGCAACGCGGCGGCACCGTCTCCATCTGGCACCCCGAAGCCGAGAGGCTCTGCCACGAGCTGATCGACCGCGAAATCATGTGCGATTACAGGCCACGAGCCGGCATCCGCCTGTCGCCCCACTTCTACAACACGGAGGCGGAGCTGGACCACGCGGTGGCGACGCTCAAGGAGCTGGCGGGGAGTTAGGACGTTTCAGTCACCTCTTGAATAGCTCGAAACCCCCCTCGCAAACCCATATCCCGCGGGGGGTTGCAAGATAGGCGCTCTTTTTTCCGTCTTTATAGATGGAGGGAGAGCGCCGATGGACGGCGATCTCGGACCGGGATCGCCCAATGGCCACCCAACACGACAAGATCTTCAAGCTGCTGCTGCGCACTTTTCTCGAGGACTTCCTGCGCCTGATCGCACCGCAGGCTCTGGAACGGATGGACCTGACGTCATCCGAGCTCCTGGACAAGGAGCTTTTCGCCGGAGGCCCGCACGGCCGCAGGCGCGAGTTGGATCTGCTTGTCCGTGTCCGCACCGTCAACGGACGGCCCCTCTTGGTTCATGTCGAGATCGAGGCGCGAGCGAATCAAGGCATGGAGGAGCGCCTCTGGCGATACCGAAACCAGATCCAGGCTCGATATGACACGCCGGTTCTGACGATCGTGGTCTATCTGAAACGAGGCCGGCCAGGCGTCTGTCTGGAGACTCGACAGAGTGATCTCGGCCCCAACTTCCCGGAGCCCCGGTACATCTCTTTTGGCGTTTCAGGCTGCCGCGCCGCGGACTACCTCTCCCGGCCCGAGCCTCTGGCCTGGGCCTTCGCGGCCTTGATGGACCCCGGCTCCTGGAGCCGCGCCGAGCTGAAGATAGCCTGCCTGCGCCGGATCGCCGGGCTGAAAGGACGGGCCGATCCGTTTCTACTTGTCGACTGCGTCGAAAACTACTTACAATTGGACCCTCAAGAGGTCGCGGAGTTCGATGCGCTTCGCTCCCGAAGAGAGAACAGGGAGGTACGAGCCGTGGCAATGACTTGGTCGGAGACGCAGCAGGCGAAGGGTCGGGAGGAAGGGCGCACCGAGGGAATGCAGGGTGGAGCCCGCCAGCTTCTCCTTCACCTCCTCGGCAAGCGTTTTGGTCCTCTTCCGGACAACGTCCGGCGGCGTGTGGAGACGATCACCTCGCTGGATCGCCTGACCGAGCTTGCGGAACGGGTTCTTTCGGCCCACTCCCTTGAAGAAATGGGTCTCGCCTAGAGCCGACCGAAATAACGAAGGCCGCCAGGGCCGCGGGAATCAGCACCTCAGCCAGCGTTCCACCCTGGAACCCGTGAGACGTTTGAACGAGCTCATGGGATATGGCGACGCCCACGGTCGCCATAAGGGCGATTAAAGGCAGGCAGCCGAGGACGATCCACAGCGCTTTCCAGCCCCAACTCCGCGGCGGCGCCAGGGCGAGGAGAGCGGCTGGCCAGAGCAGCACCGCGAACACCGGTGCCAGGAAGATCGCCAACACCAGCAAGCCGCGAAAGAGGAAGCCCGGCAGGTACGACCGCATCTGCCGCCGGCGCTCGTCGGCCGTGGCTCCCCGCCAGCGGCCCGGCCGGCCGCGGAGGACCAACAGCATCCAGAGCAGAAAGCCGATCCAGATCAGGTCGCGCCGCAGCCAGACGTGCCCAAACAGATCCAGGTATTGATCCTCGAAGAGCGGCCGGCCGGCCAGGGCGTCCAAGCGGCGAACGGCCGCCGCGGTAGCAAGAGTCCAGGACTCCAGCCGGCGGGCGTCAAGGCGGGCCGCGACATCGGCCGGCCGGTGATAGGCGGGATCGAGCCTCAGCAGCGAGCTGTCCGACACGGTCACGGCGGGGATTCCGTGCCGCAGGAAGGAGTCGCTGTCACTCCCCAGGCGAACGTCGACCGAGCGAAGGAGGAACTGGGCCGGCAAAGAAAACCGGTGATCGGCGAGAGTGTAGGACCAACCGACGGATTCGCCGGCGCGCTCGACGGCATGCACCAGCCAGCCTGGAGGCATCACCCGGTTCGGTCGCTCGCCCGATCTGATCCACGCCGGAAAGACGTGGATGATCGGTCCGGCGCTGCCGCTCCAACCCAACATCTCCAGGTTGAGATCGGCAAGGATCTGGCGTCTCGCTTCCGGACTCCGCTCCCGGAGCCAGGCCTCACTCCCCCGCAGGCCTTCCTCCTCACGGTCGAAGAGAACCACCCGCACCGTGTGCCGCAGAGGCGTGCGGCGCAGATCGGCCGCCGCGGCGATGGCGACGCCGCACCCTGAGGCGTCATCGCCCGCTCCGGGGCTGCCGGACACGGAGTCATAGTGGGCGGAAAGGACAATCTCATCAGCCGTCTGCCCTGGCACCACAGCTTCGACGTTGACAAAGCCGCCTTCCCGAGCGGGCACGGCCTGCACGGAGGCAAGACCGGCACGGCGCAGGGCGGCGAGAAGGTAATCCACCGCCCGGTGCCCCGCCGCCTGGTCAGCCCGCGGCCCCAGCGATGCGAGACCGGACGCCACCTCGTGAGCGCTCGGCGTGGCGAGCGCGGGAAAAGCCGCGAGGGGAAGGCCGGATAACAGGCCAAATACCGCGGCAAAAGCCCCGAATCTTGAGGAGGACGTCATGATGGAACGGGATCGTAACAGGGAGTTTCCTGGGGAAGGACTCGAAAAAAGCTGTTCGAAGCACCTACTTAGGTGAATGAGGTCTCATGACGCATCCGCATGCGGAGCGCAAGCTCCTGGTGAGCCCACGGCTGCCGTGCTCGCCCTTTGGGCTGCAGCCAAGCCTGACTCGACAGAACCGAGCTACACCTCGCTTACCGTGCCCGTTCGGCGTATACTCCGTGCAATTTCGCAGGCAAGCGATTCTTCAAAGGAGCGCAGGCCACGCGCTGCTTGGGGAATGGAGTCCATTGTTTTGAATCTGCGCACCAAGTCCACCCTGTTCACAGCTGTCATTGCTACGACCGTCCTGAGTATCGCACTCCTGCTGGTTTACCAACTGGTGTCGGTCGCCAACGATCCCGAGCTTACCCGCCAGATCGGCTGGAACCTCCTGTTCATCGGCCTCTCGGCCGGCATCCTCGCAGCCGGCGCGGCTTGGTGGGTGGTGCAGCGTATCAATCTACCTTTGCGACGGCTGGCGGAGACGATGTCGGCCATGGCCCGCGCGGGACAGCTTCGGAGCGACTTCCCGGCCGCCGGTGGCGGCAGCGAGGTGCGGTTGATCGAGGAGACTTTCCGCGCCCTCGCCATCTCCCTCGAAGAGTCGCAGCGCGCCCGCGAGCGGTCCTATGTGGAGGCCGTGGGAGCGGTGGTCACCGCCGCCGACGCCCGCGACCACGAGACGACCGGACACTCGTTCCGCGTCTCCCTCTACGCCATCGCCCTCGCCAAGGCGCTGGGCATCCGCGGCGACGAGCTCAAGGCCATCGAGTGGGGCTCGCTCCTGCACGACGTGGGCAAGATGGTCGTCCCGGACGAGATCCTGCGCAAGATGGGCCCCCTCACGGTCGAGGAGTGGCACATCATGAAGCAACACCCCACCTGGGGTTTCGACATGCTGGCCGAGGTCAGCTTCCTCCAGCCCGCCGCGCTGGACATCATCTACAGCCACCACGAGCGCTGGGACGGCAAAGGCTACCCCCGCGGCATTGCGGGAGGGGAGATCCCCCTCGCCGCCCGCATCTTCGCCGTCGTCGATACCTACGACGCCATCACCTCGGACCGCCCCTACCGGCGGGCTCGCACCTATCAGGTGGCCGTCAACGAGCTGCACCGAGTGGCGGGCCAGCAGCTCGACCCGAACATCGTCGAGGCCTTCGCCGAGCTGTCGGAAGTGGAGCTGCGCCGCTTGCGCGAGCTGTGCAAGCACGTCCACCCGGGCCTGTCGCTGCCGGCGGACCTGCTGGACTCGCTGGCCGAGCCAGAGCCGGAGCGACTGGCGGAGCTGGGTGCGTAGGTCGATTTTGGATTTTGGATTGCGTTTGACAGACTCGCGGGCGTGGCTGGTGGACACCGAGAGCTGCATCCCAATCTGACCCCCGAGGAGCGGCGGCAGCTCTTCCTGAAGGGAATCGAGCTCTTCAACAGCGGACAGTTCTACGACTCCCATGAGGTCTGGGAGGATATCTGGCGCTCCACCACGCCGGAGCCGCGAAATCTCTTCCAGGGCTTGATCCAGGTCGCCGCCGCCCTACACCATTTTCTGGATCTGCACCGTCAGGAAGCTCCGGGGAGGACCCTCGCCAAGGCACGGATTCGCCTGGAACCCTACGCCCCTGTCGCCTCCGGGCTGGACATCACTGGACTGCTGGCTCAGGTTGGAGTTTGGGAATCCTGGTTGACTACAAAGAAAGGCGACCGGCCCCCGGTTCCCGTGGTCAAAGTTCTCGATCTCGGTGCGATCGCCTGATCAGCCTTCCGTCCCCAATCCAAAATCCAAAATCGCAAATCCAAAATCAAGGAATTCCATACCGCTTCCGCTTCTCCCAAAGCGCCTTCCGGCTGATCCCCAACAGCTCCGCCGCCCTCCCCTGATGACCGCGGGTATAGGCGAGCGCGTTGCGGATCTGCTCCTTCTCCACCTCCAGGAGAGGCCGGGGACGAGCCTCCTGCGGTCTCTCCGGGGCCGGCGGATCGATCGGCCCGCCTTCGGCGAGAATCAGGCCCCGCTCCAGGGTGTTGCGCAGCTGTCGAAGATTGCCGGGCCAGGAATAGTCGAGCATCCAGGCTCGGGCTTGGGGCGCCAGGTTGAGCTCGCCCACACCGAAACGTTCCCCGAGATCGACGAGAAGGTCGTCGAGGAGCCGCGGCAGATCGGCCCGGCGCTCGCGTAGCGACGGGAGACGGAAGGCCAGCACTTCGAGACGGTAGAAAAGGTCCGGCCGAAAGGTCTCGCGGGCCACTCGCCGGGGCAGGTCCTCGGAGCCGATGGCGATGAATCGAACATCCGCTTCGGTCTCCGCGCCGCCCAGTGGGGAGTATCGCCGCTCCGCCACCAGGCGCAGCAGCTTGGGCTGCGAAGCGAGGGGCAGCTCCTCCACGTGGTCAAGGACGAGCGTGCCGCCCGCGGCGCGTCCTACCCGGCCCTCGCTCGCCCGGTCGGCGCCGGTGAAGGCGCCGGCGCGATAGCCGAAAAGCTCGCTTTCGAAGAGCGTGCTGGGGACCGAGCCCGGATCGACTTCCACCAGCGGGCCCGCGGCCCGCGGGCTGGCGCCGTGAAGCGCCCGTGCCACGGTCGAGCGGCCGGTGCCTGCTTCGCCCAGGAGCAGCACCGGCGCCTCGGTGGCCGCGGCGCGCTCGATTCCCCGCAGGCTGTCAGCCAGGGCAGGGAAGTCTTCCAGCAATCGGGACAGAGTGAAGGGAGAGGCCGCGGTCACTCGCGGTTACTCACGTTCGATCGCGGTCACTCGTGGTCACCCGCGAAGAGGGCCGTCACGTCCGGCGCGTCGCCCCAGAGACGCTCCAGGGCGTAGTAACGCCGCGGCTCCTCCAGGAAGACGTGCACCACGAGGTCACCATAATCGAGCAGCACCCACTGGGCGCGGTTGTAGCCCTCGATGTGCAGGGGCCGAACCTTGTTCGCCCGCAAGCGCTCTTCCACGGCGTCGGCGATGGCTTGCACCTGGCGCTCGTTGGTGCCGCTGCAAATCAGGAAGTAATCAGTGAAGTCGCTGACCTGTTGCAGGTGCAGGACTTTGAGATCCACAGCCTTGCGGTCCTCGGCGGCGGCAACGGCGTGGCGAACGCGCTGCACGGTGTCGGGATTGGGGATGGCGGCGGAGACAGCGGTGGCAGAAGAGATAGGTTCTGGATTCATCGGTAGAGACCGTATTTGTGCACGTATCGTACCACCAACTCCGGGACGGTCCCGGCGGCAAGTGGAAGGCCGGCAGCCAGCTGCTCGCGCAAGCGGGTGGACGACACGTCCACCGCCGGCTGCCGCAGCACGAGGACCCGGTCGGTCCGCGCCAGGGCGGCCACTCCGGGGTCCAGGGGAATGGAATCGAGGTCCCAGCCGGGCCGGGCGAGAACGACCAGGCGGGCCGCAGCGGCGATCTCCGGCCAGCGTACCCAGTGGTGGAGATCGGCGAAGGAGTCGCCGCCGATCATCAGGTGGAGCTCAGCCTCCGGCATCTCCCGCCGGAAGTGCTCCAAAGTTTCAACCGTGTAGGCGGGACGGTCCGGCGTCAGCTCGTGGTCCGAGACGAAGAGCCCTTCCTCGTCGAGCAGCGCCAACTCCACCATGGCGAACCGGGCCAGGGCCGGTGCCAGGGCCCGCCGCGGTTTGTGCGGCGGGGTGGCCGTGGGCAGGTAGATCACCCGCTCGAGGCCCAGCTGGCGGCGCGCCTCTCGCACGGGCTCGATGTGCCCGCGGTGAATGGGGTCGAAGCTGCCGCCAAAAAGACCGACCTTCATGACGCCCCCGGCACCGCAGGCTGCCGCAGGCGCCTCGCCAGCTCCGCGACCAGGGGAGCGATGCCCTCATGCGTGGCGGCGCTGATCTCGAGGTAGGGCAACTCCCTCTCTTGAGCAGCTTGTTTCAATTCCTCCCGCCGCTCCGTGAGGGCGGCGTCGAGCTTGCTCCCCACGATCAGCCGCGGACGCGACATGAGCTCAGGATTGAAGGCGCCGAGCTCATGCTCCACCACCGCGAGATCGGCGGCGGCGCTGCCTTCAGGCTGCGAGAGATCCACCAGGTGGAGGAGCACCCGGCAGCGCTCGACGTGGCGCAGGAACTGGATGCCGAGGCCGGCGCCCTGCGCCGCACCGGCGATGAGCCCCGGCAGGTCGGCGATGACGAACGTGTCCGAGTAGGGACCCTCGGCCACCACGCCGAGCTGCGGCACGAGGGTGGTGAACGGATAGTCGGCGATCTTCGGCCGGGCCGCGGAGACGACGCTGATCAGCGTCGACTTGCCGGCGTTGGGCAGGCCGATGACCCCAACGTCCGCCAGCAGCTTGAGCTCCAGCCTGAGGCGCCGCTCCTCGCCTTCCTCTCCGGGGTCCGCGCGGCGGGGCGCCTGGTTGGTGGGAGTGGCGAAGCGGGCATTGCCCCGGCCGCCACGGCCACCACGCGCGATGCGCAGGCGCTCGCCGTCGGCCAGGACTTCGCCCAGACGCTCGCCGCTCTCGGCGTCGTAGACCACGGTTCCCAGGGGCACCGCGATTTCGAGATCGTCGCCGGACCGGCCCTTCATGTTCGAGCCCTCGCCGTGACGGCCGCGCTCGGCGGCATAGATTGAAGCGAAACGCAGGTGATAGAGGGTGTTACGGTTGGTCCGCCCCACCAGCTCCACGGAGCCGCCGTCGCCGCCGTCGCCGCCCGAGGGCCCGCCCCGCGGGACGTACTTCTCCCTCCGGAAGGCCATGCAGCCGTTACCGCCACGCCCGGCCTGGACGTGGATGGCGGCTTCGTCGAGGAAGATCAAGGTCGGTTTTTGAGGGAGTGCGGCGGGAGACCGGGCAGATCACCTGGCCTCCGGATTTGATCCTGCCTACTCGGCGGCAGCCGCCGGAGCGGCAGACGTCAGGATGTGGACGAACTTCCCCCGTCGTCCCCGGTCCTGGAACTTGACGACGCCATCGATCTTGGCGAAGAGCGTATCGTCCTTGCCCAGGCCGACGTTCTGGCCGGGGTTGAACTTCGTGCCGCGCTGGCGGACGATGATCGTGCCCCCGGTGACCGTCTCGCCGCCGAATGCCTTCACTCCCAGGTGCTGGGAGTTGGAGTCGCGGCCGTTACGGCTGGAGCCCTGTCCTTTTTTATGTGCCATGAGCTGGAAACCTCCTGCCGGGTACCTCCCCTTAACGGGAGGACGGCAACTGGATCTCGTCGATACGGACCCGGTGCAGATGCTGCCGGTGGCCGGTGGTCCGGCGGAACGTCGAGCGCCTCTTCGTCTTGAACACCCGGATCTTCGGGCCCAGAACCTCACCTACCAGGGAAGCGGTCACCGCGGCTCCCGCGAGAGCGTCGGCGCCGAGATGGGGACCGTTGTCGCCCCCTACCACCGCCAGAACGCGGTCGAAGCGCACCGGCTTCCCCGCCTCCGTACCGGCAAGAAGCTCGACGTCGACCAGGTCGCCGGGAGACACACGGTACTGCTTGCCACCACTTTCGATCACTGCATACATTGGATGTGCTCCCACAAGTCGCCACACACGCGTGGACGGCGGAAACTACCACAGGCCCCGATTTCGGTCAATGGATTGGAGCGACGCTCCGCCCCTTGGCGCCAAGGATCGTAGAATCATCGAGAACCCCTTTTCCCCCACGGAGGCAAACCATGGCCAGCCCGGAATACCTCATCTGCCTCGAGTGCGAGGCCCCCTGCTACACCTTCGAATGGGAGGACGGCAAGATCACCGAGATCCTCTGCCAGGTCTGCGGCAACGACGATCCGGAGCAGTTCGCGCAGGCGGACGAGATCGACGAGATGACCGGCGAGTGACCTAATAGTGACTATATTGCACTAAGGTTTTGGCCCTCATGGGACTGCGAGCGACCCCTGCATAATGAATCTGCCATTTTCAAACTAAGATCTTGTTGATAGGGTCTTGACAAGATCTTAGCGTCTGTCTATCATTCTGGATAGACGGGACAGAGAATGCCCGTCGATTCCAAGACCTTCAAGGAGGACATTGCCATGTTGAACACCATCACTCGCTGGAATCCCGGAATGCCGTACGTCAACCGCGAGCCGCTGTCTCGCCTCTTCGAGACCTTCTTCGGCGAGCAGCCGACGGAGGACGTCGCCAGCCGGGGCTGGCTGCCGCCGGTCGACATCCAGGAGACCGAGGACGCCTACCGGCTCCTCGCCGAGCTGCCGGGTCTGACCCGGGACGACATCCAGATCACCCTGGAGAACAACGTGCTGCGGCTGTCGGGCGAGCGCAAGCTGGAGAAGGACACGAAGCGGGAGAACTACCAGCGGATCGAGCGCACCTATGGCTCCTTCGCCCGCTCCTTCGCCTTGCCGCTCCAGGTGAACGCGGAAGGCGTGCAGGCCGCCTTCGAGAACGGCGTGCTCACCATCACCGTACCGAAGGCGGAGCAGTCCAAGCCGCGGAAAATCGCCATCAGCTGATTCGAGCTGAGCCGGGTTACCCGCCTTATTGCTGCAGCTTGAAGCCCCGCCCAGCGGGGCTTTTCCTTTTCAGGTCAGGTCATCAGGCGGGCGCCTCGACGGCGGCGCGGTGGGGCTCGGGCGAGACCGTGGCGGGCAGCTCGACGATGATCGAGGTGCCCACACCCTTGACCGAACGGACGCCGATGCGCCCGCCGTGGGCGCGGACGATGCGGTCGACGATGGCGAGGCCGAGGCCGGTGCCACCCTTGCGGTTGGAGTAGAAGAGGTCGAAGATCCGCGCCTGCTCCTCGCTGGTCATGCCGGCGCCGTTGTCCGCCATCTCCAGGCAGACCATGGGGCCTTGGCGGTAGGCCGTGAGCTTGAGCGTGGGGGCCCGGCCCGCCTCCTCGGCGGCGGAGAAGGCGTTTTGCGCGAGATTGAGCAGGAGCTGGTTGATCTGCGCCGGGTCCACCTTGACGCGGGCGCCGGCGCTGCGGTCCTCGACCTCGATCTGCGCCCGGCGCTTCTGAATCTCGCCGGCCAGCACCTCCCGCAACCGATCCAGCAGGCGCACGGCCGGCATCTCCTCCAACTCCAGGGGGCGCGGCTTGGCATAGGCCAGGAAGTCGGTCACCAGACGCTCCAGACGGCTGATCTCCGAGCGGGTGATCGACAGCAGCCGCTTGCCCGTGGGCGCCGAATGCGCCGCGCCCGTCTCGCCGATCTCCTCCTCCAGCATCTGCATGTTGAGGTTGAGGGAGTTGAGCGGGTTGCGGATCTCGTGTGCCAGGCCCGAC
>DATIOS010000410.1:0-2586 GCA_035472915.1 Thermoanaerobaculia bacterium | reverse complement strand
CACGATCGAATTGAAGATCGCGGGCAAACCGGTGGGCCCGTACCAGGAGTTGTTCGCCGAGGGTCTTACAGGCCTCGCCTATCTTGTAATAGAGACGCTTTTGGACCCGGGCCTTCGCGACCATCCTCGGTTACTCGAGTTTCCGCATGGGAGTGATTTCGTCCTTGAGGCGGCGGGCCGGCTTGAAGCTCAACCCCTTGTGGGGCCGGATGAACATTTTCTCTCCGCTCATCGGGTTCACGCCGACGCGTCCCGGCCGGCGAGTCACCTCGAAGGTGCCGAAGTTCTTGATCCGCACCGTCCGGCCGTCGGCGAGCGAGGTCTTCACCGTGCGGAAGATCACGTCCACGATCTGGGCCGCCTCGTCCTTGGTCAAGCCGCCATGGCGCTCGTAGACCACGTCTACAAGGTCGGCTTTGGTGATCCCAGGACGAAGCGGTTTCATGTCGTCATCGATCCAGGCGAACAACCTATCCCATCCCGGCAGCCTGCCAAGGCTGAAGAAGTGCCTGAAGTATATGGAATCAAACCGGCATCGGCAAGAGCGAGCCGGGGGTCACCGCGGCCCGGTAGCCCTCCCGGTACTGCCCCGCCACGGCGTCCCAGGTCAGCTCGGTTTCTGCCTTGATTCGAGCCCTCTGGCCCATTTGCCGCGCCGCGGCAGGATTGGCCAGCAGCTCCCGGATCGCACCGAGAAGGCCCTGTTCATCCCGCTCCGGAACCAGCCGGCCCGTGCGCCCGTCCTCCACAGCAAGAGGGATGCCGGAGATGCCGGAAGACACCACCGGCAGGCCGCTCGCCATGGCCTCCAAGATGACGTTGGGCAGGCCGTCGACGTTCCCCTTCGCGTCGTGCACCGCCGGCAGGACGAAAACGTCCGCCGCGCGGAACAGATCCGGCAAGGTGTCCCGTTGCACGGAGCCGGGAAAGAAGACGCGATCGTTCCAGCCCTGCGTGGCCACCCGGAAGGTCTCGAGCAAGTCGCCGCCCCCGGCCAGCACCACGCGCAGTTCCGGGACCTCGGCAAGGAGGGCCGGCAGGATCTCGATCAGCACCTGGAAGCCCTTCTTGGTGGCCATGCGGCCCACGCCCAGGAGCAAGGGCGCATCCGCTGGTATCCCAAGACGCTGCCGCCAGAGGGACCGGCGGTCTGGATCGGGCGAGAAGGTTGCCACGTCAACGCCATAGGGAATGACCCGCGAGCGGTCGGCAGGGAATCCAAGGGCGCGGACCCGCTCCACCAGCTCGGGCGAGCAACCAGTGAGCAAGCGGGAGCGAGAGAGCGCCCAGCGGGCGACGGAGCGCACGCCGGGCTTCTCCGCCAGGAAGACATCGCTGCCATGGAGCCCGATGGCCAGCGGCGTTCCTCTCGCGCCTCCGAAAACCGCAGCCGCCACCAGGCCGTTGGGCACGATCCAGTGCGCCTGAACGAGGTCGAAATGACGCCGCCGTAGCCGCCAAAGAGCACGGTAGGCGCCCAGGGCGTATAGCGGGACGACCCGGGCCGCGCCGCCTTTCACTTTCTCGTCCGCCTCCAGGCTGCGGCCATAGCCCAGCACCTCGTGGCGCTCCGGCGCGTAGCGGAAGGTGACGACCTCAATACCGCCGTCAATACCGCCGTCCTCCCAGGCCGGCGCCAACCCTTCGGTATGCGGGGTGAGAACGGTCACCCGGTCGCCGCCGCGCACGAGGCCCAGGGCAAGGTCGCGGATGAACGGGCCGGAGGTGTCCCCGGGAAATCGGGGATAGGTCTGGGTGAGGAAAAGAAGGTCGAGACCAGCTTCGGCGGGCTGATCCGGGCTCACTCCAGCCATTCCTTGATCGAATAGCTATCGCGGCGGCGGAAGTTCTTGAAGGTGATCATCTCGCCGATGAGGCCGGTGGTCAGCACCTGGATGCCCAGCAACATCAGCAGGACTCCCAGCAGCAGCAGCGGCCGGTTGGAGAGGTTGTGGCCGCCGAACCAGAGAGTTGCCAGATAACCGTTGATGCCGAGGCCGGCCAACAGGAAGAGCAGGCCGAAGGAGCCGAACAGGTGGAGCGGCCGGCGGGTGTAGCGCGTGATGAAGAGGACGGTGATGAGGTCGAGCAGTCCCTTGTAGAGCCGGTCCCAGCCGTACTTGCTGACGCCGTGGCGGCGGGGATGGTGGGCCACCTGGATCTCCCCCACCGAGAAACCGCGGCGGCTGGCGAGCACGGGAATGTAGCGATGGAGCTCGCCATAGACCGCGATCTCGGCCAGCACCTCGCGGCGGTAGGCCTTGAAGCCGCAGTTGAAGTCGTGGAGGTCCACCTGGGCGAGTTGGCGGGTGACCCAGTTGAAGAGCCGCGACGGGAGGGTCTTGCTCATCGGGTCCTGCCGCCGGCGCTTCCAGCCGGAGACGAGGTCGAGATCCTGCTCCTCCAGGGTGGAGAGGAAGCGGGGGATCTCGTCTGGATCGTCCTGCAGGTCGCCGTCCATGGTGAGGATGATGCGGCCCTGGGAGTGGTCGAAGCCGGCGGAGAGCGCCGCCGCCTTGCCGAAGTTCCGCCGCAAGCGCACCAGCTTGACCCGCGGGTCGCGCTCTTTCGCCCGGCGCACCCGGT
>DATIOS010000409.1:0-2999 GCA_035472915.1 Thermoanaerobaculia bacterium | reverse complement strand
CCGACTACCTGATCGCCGCCACCACCCTCCTGCTCGATGCGGATCTGCTCACCACCAACGTGCGCCATTTCCCGATGATCGACGGGCTCCAGCCCGCCTACTGAGCGAAAGCCCCCGCTAAGCGGGGGCTTTCTCATGCGGCTGAATGGAGTCGAACCATCACGGGTGTTTCCACCCACAAGGCCCTCAACCTTGCGCGTCTACCAGTTCCGCCACAGCCGCTTGAGGGCGGCCGATTCTAGATGTTCGGCGGGGTTGGGCGCCGGTGGCTTGCGAGCATCCGGGGGAGGCGGTAGCCTTGCGAACAGATGTTCGGCAAGTTTTTCAGCATTGATCGCGAGCGGAGCGTGGGGGAGAGGGGGACGGCCGATGGTTGACCTTGACCTGACCAAGCGGCAGAAAGAGATCTTCGACTTCATTCGCAAGTACGCGGGGAAGACGGGATATCCACCGACGGTGCGGGAGATCGGCAAGGCCGTGGGCCTGCATTCGTCCTCGACCGTTCACGCGCATCTGGCGAACCTGGAGAAGATCGGGCTACTGCGCCGCGACCCTTCGAAGCCGCGGGCGATCGAGCTGCTATTCGACAAGGCGAAGCGGACGATCCGGCCGGGAAGCGGCCTGCCGCTGGTCGGACAGGTCGCCGCCGGTGAGCCGATCCTGGCTGAGGAGAACATCGAGGAGTACCTGGAGATCCCCGACGTGATCGGCGGCGAGGACGGCGACTACATCCTCCAGGTCCGCGGCGAAAGCATGAAGAACGCCGGCATCCTCGAGTCCGACTACGTGATCGTTCGTCCCAGCGACGACGCTGTCGATGGCGAAATCGTCGTCGCCCTGATCGGCGACGAGGCGACGGTGAAGCGGATCTACCGCGAGAAGGACCACGTCCGGTTGCAGCCGGAGAACGAGGAAATGGAGCCGATCCTCACCGCCGAGGCGAGGGTCCTGGGCCGCGTCGTAGGCGTCTTCAGAAAAGTCTGACGCGTCAAGGCCACTTGCCCGCTTCGATCAGGCGCTTGTAGCGCCGCTGTTTCCGCCTCGCGTCGCGGAGCAGCAGCGGCAGCAGCCGGATCGTCAGCCGCGGGGAGAGGCTGAGCAGGCGCAGCATCGCGCCGCGCCAGCGGGGGATGAAGAGGAGGGGGCGGGGGCGCTCGGTTAGTTTGCCGACCTCGCGCGCGACCTGCTCGGCGGTGAGCAGCTTGCCTGAGAAGGAGCCGGCGGCGTCGAGGTCGTCGAGCCGGTCGGCGAGCATCGGGGTCCAGGCCCCGTCCGGGCAGACCGCGGAGAGCTCGATCTCGTCGTGTCCATCGCGGCGCAGGTCGAAGAGGGTGCCGACCGTGAAGGCCAGTGCCGCGTGCTTGCTGGCCGAGTAGGCGACCTCGCCAGGGGCGGCGATGACGCCGGCCAGCGAGACGACGTTGATCACGTGGCCGCGCCCGGCCGGGACCATCTGCGCCAGCGCCGCGACGGTGGCGTTCATCGTCCCGGCGGCATTGATGGAGAGCATCGCCGTTCGGCTCGGCTCATCGACCTCCCAGGAGGCGCCGGTGGAGAGGACGCCGGCGTTGTTGACCCAGAGGTCGAGCGACCCGGCCTCCGCGACCGCTCCGGCCAGCGCCCGGCAGGCTGCCTCGTCGCGGACGTCGAGCCCGGCCGACTCCGCTCCCTCGCCGATCTCAGCCGCAGTGCGGGCTGCCGCCTCGGCGTCGACGTCGGTGACGTGCACCAGGTAGCTGCGCCGCGACAGCTCGATCGCGATCGCGCGTCCGAACCCGCCTCCAGCCCCGGTCACGACGGCTCTGCGCATGCTCGCCACCATATCCAGCCCCTGGCTTGGCCAATCGAGCTCCTGGGCGTACCATCGGTGGGCGGGCCGAGCGGACCGCGGGGGGAGAGAAAACCCCTCGAGGAAAGTCCGGACACCACAGGGCAGGGCGGTGGGTAACGCCCACCCGGGGAAACCCGCGGGAAAGTGCCACAGAAAGACACGGCCGATGGCGCGGCCACACGTGAGTCGCGTACAGGCAAAGGTGAAATGGTGCGGTAAGAGCGCACCGGCGTCGCGGTGACGCGGCGGCCAGGCAAACCCCGCCCGGTGCAAGGCCAAGCAGGACCGTCGACCCTGCCCGGCGAGGTCCAGGTAGGCCGCATAGATAGATGGCCGCTCAAGACAGGATCCGGCTTACAGGCCCGCTAAGGGAGAGGCCCCGAAAGGGGCCTCTCCTATGCAACAACCTGTTCACATAATTCTGTCTTAGTCTTTGCTAACCTGCCGCCAACTTCCGCTGAATCTTCGCCTACATACCGCGGAGAGCGGGGGACCCATTGGTTGGGGCGAATCGCCGGCATCTGCCGCGTAGCGCAGCTCTTTCAGCGCGAGCCCGTCAGCTAACCCCGTAAGCGCTTGGAAAGAGATATGCAGCCACGCAAAGGCCGCCGTGGGCGGCAAGACAACTTCCCAATCGAGCATCGGACCGGCGAGCGCCGGCCGCGGGGGGCACGCTGGGCGGCGCTTCTTGCTGCAGTGGCCCTCCTCGCCGCGACCGCCGTCTCTGCCAAGGCCGCCCCAGGTGGCGCCTCCAGCACCGCCTACGCCGGGCAGGTTGGGCAAGAACTCGCCTTCAGCCCAACGCGGAGCGCCGGCGCGACCTGGTACGGCCCAGGGCTCTACGGCAATCGGACCGCCTGCGGGCAGACGCTGCGCCCAAGCACGATCGGCGTCGCCCACCGGAGCCTGCCCTGCGGGACCACGGTCAAATTCACCTACCACGGCCGCTCCCTGATCACCAAGGTCATCGATCGCGGGCCCTACACCACGATGAGCTCCTGGGACCTCACCAACGGCGCTCGCCAGGCGCTCGGGTTCGATGGCTCGGGCCAGGTCCAATACGCAGTCGCGCTCAGTTACGCGCGCCACAGCGGCTGAGCCATGCAACGCCGTTTCTGCCGCAATTGCGGCTAACCTGCCCTGCTCGGCCGATATCTAGGAATCTAGG
>DATIOS010000408.1:0-11693 GCA_035472915.1 Thermoanaerobaculia bacterium | reverse complement strand
GGCGGGCGGGTACGTCTCCGTGAACATCTCGTAGGCCCGAAGTTCCGGTTGCGAGCGTCTGGCCGTCGGGGCTGAAGGTCATGACGTTGAGTGGAGCTCCATGCTGCAATGGTGGTGCGAGGAGCGTTCCGGTGCGAGCGTCCCAGAGTTGGATAGTGTTCATAGACCCGGTCGCAAGGGTCCGGCCATCGGGGCTAAAGGTCACACCGTTGACGAAATTGCTATGCCGCAATGGAGGCGTGAGCAGCGTTCCGGTGCGAGCATCCCAGAGCCGGACATTGTTCATAGACTCTGTCGCAAGGGTCCGACCATCTGGGCTGAAGATCACGCCATTGACTGAATTCTCATGCTGTAACGGAGGCGTGAGGAGCGCTCCGGTACGAGCGTCCCAGAGCCGAGCCGTTCGGTCCGAAAACCCAGTCGCGGCACTCCGGCCATCAGGACTGAAGGCTACAGGGCCGACGAACTGCTGCACGGAAGGAGCGGGGGACTTCCCGGAGAGAACGTCCCAGACTCGGATACTCTGCAAGGATACCGTCTCTACACTCCGGCCATCGGAGCTGAAGACAACGGCCTTGACAGGGTTCTCATGCCGCAAGGGTCGCGCGAGGGATTTTCCCGTGAGAGCGTCCCAGAGTCGGGCAGTTCCGTCAACGGACCCAGTCGCAAGGGTCAGACTATCGGCACTGAAGGCTAAAGCGATGACACTACTCTCATGCTGCAATGGCTGCGCGAGGGGTTGTCCTGTGAGAGCGTCCCAGAGCCGGGCCGTTCGGTCGACGGACCCAGTCGCAACAGTCCGACTATCAGCACTGAAGGCTACAGCAATGACGCTACTCTCATGATGCAAAGGAGACGCGAGGAGCTTACCGGTAGGAACGTCCCAGAGTCGGGCGTTTCCGTCGACGGACCCAGTCGCAACGGTCCGACCGTCAGTGCTGAAGATCACGGCCAAAACGGGACCCTCATGCTGCAAACCAGGTGTTCGAGGCTTTCCGGTCTGTACATCCCAGAGTCGGGCGGTTCGATCGACGGATCCAGTCGCGATAGTTCGCCCGTCGGGGCTGAAGGCTAGGGCGGAAACCGGGCCTTTGTGCTTCAAACTGGAGCCTAGGGGTCTTCCGGTACGAAAATCCCAAAGTTGTGCAGTGTCGTCTGAAGACCCAGTCGCGAGGGTTCGACCATCGGGACTGACGGCCACGGATTCGATTTGTCCCTGATACAGTATGGGAGGTGCGAGGAGCTTTCCGGTGCGGACATCCTGGAGTCGGACGGTGTCTGGATTCCAAGACCCAATCACGACGGAGATGCCGTCGGGACTGAAAGCCACGACCCGTGCTGGGGACGCATGGTGAAGTGTAGACCGCAACCTTTCATAGTCCGGGCCGACTAGGTTCTGAGCCTGACTTCTGAGTCTTCCGTTGTATCTCAAACTCAATGCCTGGAGGTAGCTCAGAAGGCTCTCATCCCTTTTACCTGCCAAGGCGTATCGTAGGGCTCTCTGTTCCCAAAACTGCTGCATCAACTCGCTTGCTCGCGACCGGGAGAAGGGGTTGGCGCGGAGGGTTGTGTAGGCTTCAAGAGCGGTCTTGTAGCCATCATCTTCCAGTGCGGTTTGGAAAGCTTGCTCGTAGGGGCGCCGCTGGAAAGCCGCATACCAAACCAGGAGGCCTGCCAGAAACGCCGCGAGCATGGCTGCCGCGAGCTGCCGGCTGCGGTCCGCGGGCATCGCGGACTTCGCCCATTCCGGCGTGAAAACCGCCTCGTAGACGCGATTGCGCACGGCGAGCCGGCCTTCGTCCGCAGCTTTGACGACTCCCGCAAGCTTGAGCTGGGCAAAGAGAGACGACGTGGGCTGGTCCGGAACCGGCATTCCTTCGCGGACTCTGCGATAGAGCTGGAGGAGACGACGGCCTTGGGGGCCGGGCCTCTCGAGCCGAGCCCTCGCATGTTTGAGGTTCGTCTCTTCCCGCTGCGCTCGCGAGGTGAGAAAAAGTTCTCTGACTTGAAGGTCGACGGCCTCCTCTGCCGTGCCGGCGTCCGCGGCCCGCTCCCGAACGGCGCGGCAGAGCACCTGGGATAGGTAGGGGTGCCCTCCGGTCCAGTGGAGGATGCGCTCCAGCCTCCGGTCCGCCTCGCCGGGATCGGCGTGCAGGCCGGGGGCAAGAGTTCGGGCTTCGTCCGGACTGAAGTCGGTGAGATCGATCCTCCTTCCGATGTTGAACGGTGTGCGCGCCGGATCGTGGATGAGCTGGTCCGGCGTCGCGACGCCGAGCAGCACGAAGGTCAATCGCTCAAAAGGAGGCTCGGTGGCCCGGGCATTGAAGCAGGCACGGAGGGCCGCGAAGAAGTCGTCCGCGAAGGGAAGGCCGATCGTCGAATCGATCTCGTCCACAAAGATCACCACCCTACCGGGGCATTGCGCCAGAACGAGCTCGCGGAAGAAGCCGGTGAGGCGCTGGGCGGGCGGCAGGTCGGACCGCTCCTGCCACCATGGGCGCAGCGCCTCGGCGATTTTGAGGCGCCGGTAGATCTCGTTGGCAATTCCGAAATACCACTGCGAGGCCCCCTGCTTTCCCCGCTCGCTCCCGATCTGGGTGAGATCCACAATGGCCGAAGCGGCGCCGGCCTGCTCCAGCCGTGTCGCGGTGCGGGCCATCAGGCTGGACTTTCCCATCTGCCGCGCTGTAAGGATGTAACAGAAGTCACCGGCCAGAATGCTTTCGAAGAGATCCGTGTCGGCCCGCCGCTCGACGTAACTGGGCTCTCCGGGCTTCAGGGTGCCCCCGGTGACGTAGAACGGACGGTCAGGAGCGGCGGGCTCGCTCACACGGATAGATGCCGCGAGAAATATTGCTGATAGAGCGCGCAGCGCAGGCGCGCCGCGGAGCAGGTCTCCCCGGCAACCAGGCCCGAGGCCGAGAGACGCTGGAAAAGCCCTTCATCGTCGCAGCCTTCGCCCCTCGCGATCCGGGCGACCGCGACGCGCAGACGATCACTCTGGAGCAGGGCCCAGAGATGCCGCCGGAGGTGATCCCCGAACGGGCCGGCGTCCTTTCCAGCCTCCTGGCGGAGCCGGGCCAGGGACCAGCGTTCGGCCGCCAGAACGTAGAGCGCCTGCCGGACAAGGTACGGGTGGCCGCCGACCAGCTCCATCAGACCGGCGATTTCTTCGGGGCCACGCAAGGGGCTCCCATGGCGCCCATTGAGATCCGCCACCTCATCGCTGTTGAAGTCTCCCAAGCGCAGGCGGTCACCGACATTGAAGGGCGACTGGTTCAAATCCTCGATCCACAGCGCCGGGTCGGTCGCGTGACCAAGGACGAGATGGAGGTTGTCCCACGCGTCTTCCGTCGCCCGATTGTTGTGCCACCCGCGGACGGCGGCGAAGAAGTCCCCGCGACAGGAGCGATCGAACAGGCGATCCACCTCGTCGAGAATGAGGACGATCGGAGAGGACGACCCATCGAGCACGGCCCGAAAAAGGAACTCCGCGAAGCTCCCCTTTTCCCCGAGGAGGTCCGTATCCCAAACGTCGTCCGGCTGAAGCGTCGTCTTGAGGGTGCGGGCGATCCGCCGAGCAAGCGACAGAAGGACTGTGTGCAGGCTGACGAGTTGAGACTCGTCGAAAGTCTGGAAATCCAGATAGACCGAGCGCCGCTCCGCCCGCTTTGACAGCGCATGGACGCGGGCCAGAAGGGAGCTCTTGCCGCTCTGCCGAGGGCCCTTGACCACGATCGTGCTCCCTGCCTGGGCGAGGCAGCTCTCGGCGACGCCGTCCTCCCTGCGCCGGACGTAGAAGGGCGAGTCGAGACGGATCGTTCCCGTCTCCATCACGATCCGAGGATCGGCCGCAGGGAGTGGAGCGCCCTTCGTCTCGGCCGCCACCGAGAGATCCGTGACGGAGACGACTGTCGAGTCCTCGGAAGATGAATCGACTGGCAAAGCAGCGCCGCCGGTGATCGCGGCGTGAAGAAGAGCGAACAGCTCCGTCCCCGAATCTCCCGGCTTCCACAATGCGTACTGAATGCGGTTCAGATAGGAGCCGAGGTCGTAGGGCAGCTTCTCCTGGAAGCCCAGCCGGACGGGAAAGATGGCCATTTTCCCTTCCTGCCGGAGGTCATGAGCAGTCTGCACCTCCTGGCGCACCATATCGCTGAGGATCGAATCCTTGGAAAGAAGAACGACGAAGGAATCCGACGCTCGAAGCTGGCGATCGATCTCCGCCACCCAATCGAGGCCAACGCGGATCTGCTTGTCGAGGAAAACGCGGAGCCCTCGCTCCTGGAGATAGGCGCAAAGCCCCTCCGCAAGCTGCTCGTCTGGTGGGACGTGCCGGTAACTCAGGAAGACCTGGCTCACAGTTTCATCAACTGTACCACGCAGGCTGTGGAGAGACAGCTCACGAGGTCTCGATACCCATGCCAGCCAATGTAGAGACGCCCGCGGGGAACCCCGCGGGGCGTCTCCTCGAAGCCGAGATCCTCACAGCCACCGGGAAGGTCTGAACACCAACAAATGCGCGCCCCAGGACGTTCCGAAAAACGGAGAGGGCGACCCTTCGAATGAGACGCCCCACGGGGTTCCCCGTAGGGCGTCTCTACAATGGCAGCCGACGGGTCAAGATCCGGGTTCTCGATTGTTGCAGGAGACCCGCGTCACCCCCCAGCCGCCCCTGCGCCGACTTCGTCGCCACCCCCGTGAGCGTGCCGCCGCAGCACGCTGAGCAGCGACGCGAACGTCGCCAGCGCCATTGGGCCGATGAAGATTCCGAGCAGGCCGAAGATGGCGAGGCCGCCGAAGACGCCGAGGAAGACGACGACGGTGCTCAGCTCCTCGGCGCCGCGGATGAGCAAGGGCCGCAGCACGTTGTCGCAGAGGAACGAAGTCACCAGCGACCCCCATAGAAAGAGGAAGATGGCGGCGCCGTGATGGCCGGTGGTCCAGAGCCAAACGCTGCCCGGCAGCCAGACGATCGCCGAGCCGCCGATGGGCAACAGCGACAGCACCGCCATCGTCGCCCCGGCGAGGACCGGCGAGCCCAAGCCCGCGATCCACCAGCCGATGCCGCCGAAAGTGCCCTGCAACAGGGCAAGGAACAGCGAGCCGCGGAAAATGGCCCGCACCATCTTGCCCAGCGAATGCTTCACTTCCTGGCGCCCTGCCGCGTCGGTGGGCAGGAGACCGAGCGCCGCCGCGCTCAGCTCCTCGCCATCGTGGAAAAAGAAGAAGAGCATGAAAAGCGTGGTGAAGAAGGTGAGGAGCGCGTCGAAGAAACCGAGTACCAAGCTGCCGCTCGCCGCGGCGACGAACGTCGACGCCCGCGCCACGGAATCGGTGGCGAACTTCTGAAAGTCGGCGGGCGCGATGCCGAGGCGGGTCTTCATGGCATCGAGAAACCGGGCCGCCTCGGGCATGGCGACGACGTCGGAGAACGAGCTGATGTTGCGGCTGTGCAGGGCGTCCACGGCCTGGCCGGCGGCTTTCACCGCCTGGCTGGTCAAGACTCCGACGAAGAGCCCCGCCGGTAGCAGCACGACCAGCCCGATCGCCACGGTGAGGAGACCCGCCGCCAGCCCCCGCCGCTTCGGCATGCGGCGGGCGAGAGCCTGCCAGGGCGCCGCGAAGACGACCGCAAGCACCACCGCCCAGGCGAGCGCGGCAAAGAACGGCTTGAGCACCTCGAAGACGAGATAGCTGACGCCGAACAAGGCGACGAGGAAAAAAAGAATGCGATAGACCTGCCGCTCCCGGGCCGATGTCGTGGATTCCATGCCGGTATCCTATGCTGTACCCGACCCCACCCGCGCCTCCGTCCCCGCCCTGAGCCGCCGCAGGTTGCCGTGGTGGCGAGCGACGATGAGCACGGCGATGGCCGCCGTGGTGGTGGGGAGCCAGGCACCCGGGGGCAACCGTCCGAAGCGCTGGAAGGCGAGCACGAAAAGCGGGGAGGCGACGGCGGCGGTCATGGTGCCCAGGGAGACGTAGCGCTTCCAGGCGATCATCGCGACCAGCACCAGGACGCTGAGCAGGGCCACGGGCGGGGCGAGGACGGCCAGCACGCCGCCGCCCGTGGCACCTCCCTTGCCGCCGCGGAAACGCAGGAAAACCGGATGGCAGTGCCCGAGAACGACGGCGAAGGCGGCCAATCCCACCACCGCTGGCGGGGCGCCGAGCCCGCGGGCGATCATTGTCGCCGCGATCCCCTTGCCGACGTCGAGCAGGGCGGCCAGGATGCCCGCCGCCTTGCCGGCGGCGCGGGTGACGTTGGTGGCGCCGGCGTTGCCGCTCCCCAGGGTCCGGACGTCCCGGCCGGTGCGGAGCCTGACGATCAAATAGCTGAACGGCAGGGAGCCCAGAAGGTAGGCCGCCACGACGAGCAGCGCCTGGTCGAGGAGTGAATTCACCGTGGGCAGCTCAGGCCGGCCGGGCGAGGGAGCGCTCCAGCTCGCGCGCCAGCTCCGCGGCGTGATCCGGCAGGAACAGGGTGTAATGGTCGCCCGCCACCCGCCGCACCTCCAGGCCGCCGGAGGTGAGCTGCCGCCAACGGTCCTCGGGGTTCGGGAAGAGCTCGGCGAAGGCGTCCAGGACCTGGCGCGGACGCAGCAGCGTGATCGGGCAGGGTATGGTCTCGGCCGTCTCGGGACCGCACGACCAGAGCTGCCGGACGGAGCGCAGCAGACCGGTCTTGTAGGCCTGGAAGAGGAAGCGGATCTGCGCCACGCCCGCGTCGGCCGGCAGCACCCCGCCCTCCCGGGCGGCCACCAGCAACTGCTCGAAGCGGTGGCTTAAGGCCTGGCCGTCGCCGTTGCCGTCGACCGTCAGCACCTTGCCGATGCGGGCGCCCAGGAAGCAGGAAAAGCTTGGCAACAGCCTGGCGTCTTCGTAGTCCTGCGGCGGCTCGCCGGACTGCGGCGCCGGGCTGTCGAAGAGCGCCAGGAGGCTGACCGTCTCGCCCCGCCGCCACAGCCGCTGGGCGATGAGGAAGGCCAGCACGCCGCCCATCGACCAGCCGCTCAGCCGGTAGGGCCCCCGGCCCTGGGCGGCGACCAGGGCCTCGACGCAAGCGTCGGCCACCTCGTCGAGGGGCTTCGGTCCCGCCGTCGCGTCGTCCAGGTTGCGGTAGTTGTCCAGCTCCGGGGGCCGCAGGACGATGAACGGCTGGTCCTCGCCCAGGTGGCGGGAAAGTTCCTGGTAGCACTGCGCGTCGAGCGCTCCCGGGTGAACGCAGTAGAGCGGCGGCCGGGAGCCCCGGGGCTGGAGGGCGTGGAGCAGGGAGGCGCTGCCGTTGCCGGCCGCGACGACCGGCGAGGCTCCCGCCCCTTCGAGCTGCCGGGCCACGAGGTCCGCGAGGCGCTCGATGCTGGGACCCTCGAACAGCTGCGCCACCGAGATCGCGACGCCCAACTCGGCCTCCACCCGGTTCTTGAACTCGAGGCCCATCAACGAATCGATGCCCACGGTGTTGAGCGGCTGGCGCGGGTCCACCTTCTCGGGCGCCAGGCCTACCACTTGCGCCACCTGCTCGCGGATCCGCTCCACCAGCAGGCGCCGGCGCTCCGCCGCGGTGGGCGCCGCCAATACCGCCGCCAATACGGCGGCGCGCACCCGGCGGGCGGCGTCCCCGGCGTCCGGCGCTGCGGCCTCCTCGCCCAGCTCCGCCGCCATGCGGCGGAAGAGCGGCGCCTGCCGGTAGTCGGGAAAGGCGGTGAAGAGCTGCCGCCAATCGATCGCCATCACTCCGGCCTGGACCTCTCCGTCGTGCACGAGACGAGCGAGAGCTTCGAGCGCCTCGTCCGGGTCGAGGCTGCCGATTCCCTGCCGCCGGAGGCGTGCGCCGCGGTCGGCCTCGGCGGCGAGACCGGCGTCAGCCCAGGGCCCCCAGTTGACGGCCAGGGCGGGCCGGCCCGCGGCCCGGCGGGCGTGGGCGAGGGCATCGAGGAAGGCATTGGCGGCGGCGTAGTTCGCCTGACCGGCCGAGCCCAGGAGCGAGGCGGTCGAAGAGAAGAGGACGAAGAAATCGAGCGGCCGGCCGCCGAGCAGACGGTCGAGCAGGGAGGCGCCCAGCACCTTGCCCCGGAACACCGCCGCCATCGCCTTGGCGTCGAGCTTCTCCAGGGTGCTGTCCTGAAGCACGCCCGCGGCATGGATGACGCCGCGGATGGGCGGCCAGGCCTCGGCCTCGTAACGCTCGAAAAGCGCCCGCAGCTCGCTCTCCTCGGCGATGTCGGCCGAGGCCAGATGAACGCTGGCTCCCAGAGCCTCCAGCTCGCGGATGGCAGCGACCTGGCGGGCCCCCCGTGCGCTCGGGCTGAGCTTCTGCCACGATTCGCGCGGCGGCAGCTCGCTGCGGCCGACCAGCACCAGCCGCCGCGCCCCCTGGCCCACGAGCCAGCGGGCGACCTGCAGGCCGAGGGCGCCGAGCCCGCCGGTGACCAGGTAGCTGCCGTCAGCGCGGCAGAGGGGCCGCTTGGGCTCCGGCGGGCGCGGCCGGCGGGTGAGCCGGGCGACGTGGGCCTGGCCGTGGCGGATCGCCACCTGGGTCTCGGCGGAGACGCCGGTCACCCAGCCGTGCAGGCAGCGGGCATCCTCGTCCGCAGTTGATCCGGATTCGAGGTTGATGAGCCCGCCCCAGAAGGCCGGCTGCTCCTGAGCGATGGTGCGACCGAAGCCCCAGAGAGGTGCCTGGGCCAAAGCGGGAACAACTGAAACCGCTGCCTCGCCTTCCAGGGCCTGGGCGCCGCGGGTCGTCACCCACAGGCGAGGCGGGTTCATCCACTGCCGCCGGGCGAGCCCCTGGAGCAGGTAGAGCACGGTCCGCGGTCCCCGCAGCTCGGCGGCTTCCAGCGAAGCGGCGCCGCCGCCGTCGAGGCCCCAGAGGAACGCCGCGCCCTTACAAGGCGCCTCGTGGCCGGTCAGCGCCCGGCGCAGCAGCTCCCACATGTCCTCGTCGTGCCCCGCCCGGATGCGGTAGCGCTCGCCTTCCAGGGCCTCGAAGTCCGCGCCCTCCTCCACCACGACACAACGGTTGCCGGCCGCCGCCAGCTGGCTGGCGAGACCCTCGCCGACGCCGCCCGCGTCGGCGAAGACGAGCCAGGTGCCGGCCTCCGGCGCCGGGCCGGCCGCCACGGCCTCGCCGGCCGGCTCCCAGGCGAGCCGGTAGAACCACCGGTCGGGGCCGAGCGGCGCCTCGCGGCCGGCCTGGCCGTCGAGCGCCCGCAGGGAGAGGCCCCGGGCTTCGACGAGCAGCCGGCCCGCTTCGTCGAACAAGCGCACGTCGCCGGCCAACTGATCGGGGCCGTGGCGATCCAGCAGGCGTGCGTGGCTCCAGACCCGCCGGCCGGGGCGTGAATGGATTGTCACCTCCTCGACCGCGGACGGCAGGAAGGCTCGCCGGGCATCGACGGCGCCGTCCGCGGCGCCGAACAGCACCTGGCCGCAGGCGTCGAGGACCGCAGGATGCACCCGGTAGCCGGCGTCCTCGGTATCGATCGACTCCGGGGCTTCAATCTCCCCAAGGGCTTCGCCGGCACGCCGCCAGAGCCGGCTCACTCCCCGGAAGGCGGGGCCGTAGTCGAGCCCGCGAAGGGAAAGACCGGAGTAGACCTCCGTAGCCGCCAGCTCCTCGCCGCAACGCCGCCGGATCGCGTTCAGATCGATCGTCACCGGCGGCGCGGCGTCTTCCTCTCCGTCCCGGAAGGAGCCGCTCGCGTGCAGGGTCCAGCCGCCAGCCGCCGCTCGGCTGAAGATGCGGAACGAGGCGGCGGCTTCGCCGCCGTCGCGGCGGAGCTCGACCTGGACCCGCCGCGATCCGTCCTCGGGCAGGATCAGCGGGGCGAGGAAGCGGACCTCTTGCGGCCGGGGACCGACCAAGCCGGCTTCCGCGGCGGCGGCCAGCGCCATCTCCAGATAGACCGCCGCCGGCACCACGACCGCGCCCTCGAAGCGATGGTCGAGCAGATAGGGCAGCCGCCGGGCGTCGAGGTCGTTCTCCCACAGCATCGCCCGGCCCAGATGGCCCAGGTCCAGGGCGCGGCCCAGGAGCGGATGCCCGCCAGCAACTGTCGTCCCCAGGGAGCGCTCCCACGCTCCGCCCGGCGTCGGTCCATCGCTCTCCAGCCAGCATCGCTCGTGCTGCCAGGGATACGTAGGCAGGGCGAGGCTCCGCCCCCCGCCGGGGTGAACGGCGGGCCAACGGACCGGCTCGCCGCCGCAGAAGAGGGCGCCGAGGGAGCCCAGCATCGATGCCCGCTCAGCCGTATCGCGGGAGAGCGAAGCGATCACCCGGCCCTCCCGTCCGCGCGCCGCGAGGCACTCGGCGAGGGCCAGCCGCAGCACCGGATGCGGACCGAGCTCGACGTAGGTGTCGTGGCCCCGGTCGATCAGCGCGCCGGCGGCATCGGCGAAGCCCACCGGGCTCTGGATCTGCCGGCGCCAGTAGGCGGTGTCCCAGTTCAAGCCGTCGGCGCCGGTCACGGTCGAAATCAGGGTGACGGCGGCGGGCCGCGGCGCCACGTCGCCCAAGGCACGCTCGAAGGCGTCGAGGTGGGGCTCCATCTGGCCGCTGTGGAAGGCGAAGTCCACCGGCAGCCGGTGGTGCCAGACCTGGCGGCGGTCGAGGTCCGCCAGCACCGCTTCGAGCGCCGCCTCCTCGCCCGACAGCACGACCGAGCGGGGAGCGTTGACCGCCGCGATCACCAGCCGCTCGCCATGGCCCGCCAACGCCTCCCGGGCCTCCTCCGGCGACAGCGCCACGGCCGCCATCCGGCCCCGTCCGGCCGCCCGCTGCATGGTCCGGCCCCGCTCGACGGCGAGACGGGCCGCATTTTCGAGATCCAGCACGCCGGCCACATGCGCCGCCGCCACCTCGCCGGCACTGTGACCGACGACCGCGCCCGGCACGATCCCCCAAGCGCGCCAGAGCGCCGCCAGCGCCACCTGCAAGGCGAAGAGCGCCGGCTGGGCGACCGAGGTGTCCGCCAGCCGGGCTTCGGCATCAGGGGCGGCCAGCAGGTCGAGGACCGAGAAGGATCCGAACCGGCGGATGTGCCGGTCGCACTCTTCGAGGGCGGCGCGAAACGCCGGCTCCCGGTCGGCCAGCTCCAGGCCCATCCGCGCCCGCTGGGGCCCCTGGCCGCAGAAGACGAAGACGGTCCCCGGGCGCTCGCCCAGCAGGCGCCGGCCGGTCGCGAGGCCCCGCCGCGGCTGCCCGGCGAGGAAGGCCTCGATCCCCGCGATCGCCTCGTCGCGGCTCGCCGCCGGCACGCTCAGCCGGAAGTCCAGGTGAGCCCGCCGCTCGCCCAGCGTGTAGGCGAGATCGGCGAACGCCAGGTCCGGTTGGGCCTGAACCCAGGCGAGGAGATCCCGCGCCCGCGCCCGCAGGGCCTCCTCGCTATGGGCGGAGAGCGGCAGCAGCACGCCGGCGTCCGCCGCCGACGAAATCGACGGCTCGGCACGGGGCGGCGCCTCCGCCAGCACCACGTGAGCGTTGGTGCCGCCGAAGCCGAAGGAGCTGACGCCGGCCAGCGCCGGTCCGTCCACCGCGGGCCAGGGTCCGCCCGCCGCCTGCACGGCCAGGGGCAGATCCGCGAACGGGATGTGGGGATTGGGCTCGCGGAAGTGCAGGCTGGGCGGCAGCCAGCGGTGGCGGAGGGCCAGGGCCACCTTGATCAGGCCGGCGATCCCCGCCGCCG
>DATIOS010000407.1:0-17509 GCA_035472915.1 Thermoanaerobaculia bacterium | reverse complement strand
CCGGCACCGTCACCTTCGCCGGGACGGACACCGACACCCCCATCGCCTTCAGCGCCGATCCGGTCTGCACCAGCCTCCACAAGACGCCGGTGGACACCAACGAGATCGCGACCAAGGACGGCAAGCTCGGCAACGTCTTCGTCTACGTCAAGACCGGCCTCGAGGGCAAGACCTTCCCGGCCCCGGCGGAGAAGAAAGAGCTCGACCAGCAGGGCTGCCTCTACACGCCGCGCGTCCAGGGAGTTCAGACAGGCCAGCCGCTGACCATCAAGAACACGGATGCGACGCTGCACAACGTCCACGCCCTGGCGACCACCAACACCGAGTTCAACCAGGCCCAGCCCCAGGGTCTGCCGCCGTTCGACAAGACCTTCGACAAGCAGGAAGTGATGGTCCACGTGAAATGCGACGTTCATCCGTGGATGACCGCCTACGTCGGCGTGCTGCCGCACCCCTTCTTCGCCACCAGCGGCGACGACGGCAGCTTCGCGATCAAAAACCTGCCCCCGGGTAAGTACACCCTCGAGGCATGGCACGAGAAGCTCGGCACGCAGGATCAGGAAATCACGGTCGGCCCGAATCAGACGGTCACCGCGAACTTCGATTTCAAGGGCAAGTAAAGGTTACTCGTAGGGGCGGCAGCGCGCCGGGCCGCCCCTACTTCCTAGCTCTTCGGCTCCTCGAATCGCAGATCCGGATCGTGCCGGGCGCGCTTCAGGAACGCGGCCACTCCGCTCACCAACTCGATGCCCGCCCGCTCAGCTTCCACGGCCTGCTTCCAGAAGACGAGGGCGGCCAGAGCCTCGCGATGAATCTGGCGCGACGAGAAGATCGGCATCATCTCCTCCGCGGTCCGCTTGACCTCCTTGACCCGGCCCTGCTTGGCAAAGAGCGACGCGAGGTCGAGCGAAACCAGCGCCGTGTCATAAGCGGCATCCTCGGCCAGGAAGCCGTCCCGAGCCCTGAGGAATAGAACCTCCGCATCCCGCTCCTGTCCCAGACCGCGGGCGATCTTTCCTTCCACCCAGATTCTGGGGTTTCTGGACCACGGCTGCGGGAACCGCTGATAAAGAGCCCGGGCTTTGCCAAGTAGTTTCTGGCCTTCCATGAATTGGCCGGTTTCCGCAAGATCGTCGATTAGATTGTGCCAGGCGACCAGTAGCAGGCGCGGCTCACGGGCAGGATCGATGAGCTCAAGAGCTTCGTAGAGTATGGGGATGGCTTTTTCGGGTTCACCCGCCACGTGGTGGACCGTGGAGATGCTCAAAAGAGAGCGCCCAGCACGGTGCTGTTCTCCGAGTTGCCGGAATACTACGATCGCTCGGCGCAGAAGCCGGAGAGCTTCGCCGAAACGGCGTTGAGCACGTAGGAGCGAAGCGCGAAGATCCAGAAGCACGGCGCGTTCCATCGGCTGCCGAGTGCCACGAGCCAAAGAAGCGAAGGCGAGGGCGAATGCCTGCTCAGCTCCCCGAAAATCGGCCTTGATTCGGCGCGAATTGGCAACATAGGCCCAGGCCCGCGCCCGCAGATCTTCGATCGACTCCAGCCCATAATACGAAGCGTCGAGATGCTCGAGAACCTCAAGTGCAAGTAGCGCCAGACCTTCGCCTGAGGAGGCGTCATGATAGTTCTGCTCCCGGCTGCGGCGAAGCAAAAGCTGAGTCAGGCTCCAGGTCTGGAAACGAGGGCTGTTGCGGAGCAGGAGCATACGCCGATCGAATGGATGGGCCAACAACTCGGGAAGCAGAGCTACAGCCTGACCTCGCTCCACTTCGTAGGCTTTCTGGAGACCCTGGATCGACCGTGCTACCTTTTCGAGCATCGGGTCGTATTCGTAGGTCTCTCCCAGCGGGCGTATCCCCGGACCGACTTTACCGGCGACCAGGCTGGGTTGCGGCCGGAGAAGCGACTTGAGTCGGCGCTGGCACTTCTCGCAGGTGATGAGATGGTCCAGCACCTCGTCCGCGTCGTCTTTAAAAGTGGCAGCGAACTCCTCAAGCAGGAGGTCATGCGGGTGGGGCTTCATGAGGTAGTCTCTCCTCCCTCAACCCTTCGCGTCCATCCGAGGCCTCAAGTACTCTGCCTCGGAGCGGGCCGCGCGGGCAATCAGAAAATTACCGCTCCTACAGATAGTGGTTGCTTCAGGCGGCCAAAACGGGACAAAGAGGGCGCCGACATCGGCGCCCGCGCCTTCTCGAGGTATCAGTGCTGCCCACCGCCGTTGGGATCAAGCTGACTTCCCTCTTTGGGCTGCACCGAGGGGTGGTCCGGAATGAAGGGCAGTTGGTGAGACCCAAGAAAGGACCGAAGCCACTCTCGAACCGCAACGATGAAATCGGCGGGCTCTGTCCGGGCCAAGGCCCGGACTTCATTCCTGGGGGGCTGAGGCGCAGCCTGCGCGGCACCTGCAAACAGCGCGACAGCGAGCAATCCGACAGCGGTGAGGCGGGACTTGAAAGAGCTCATCTTCCTCTCCCATTGAGTGGGGCCCAAACGGGCAGCCACCATTGGCTGTCCGAGGCGCCTTCAGAAGGGTGAACTTACGGAAACAGGGTCGTCCGAAACGGCCCTTTTGTCAATGCCGGCAGTGACAGATGAGCTCGAAACATCTTACTTCAGCGGGTAACGCCCCGCATCTCCGCCGCGACCAAGTCTGCTTCGTGCTTCAGATTGGCGGCCATCAAGTCTCGTCGTGCAGAGCTGAAGAAGGCCGTGGCTTCCTGGTGGCGGCCAGTTCGGCGGGCGACCCTGCCCTCCATCCATTTGAGACGACCCTGCGCCCAAGCCTGAGGAAACGACTGGTAGAGCGGTCGTGCTTTTGCCAACATTGCCTGAACTTCCAAGATGGAGTGGTCGGCCATGGTCATACAGTTGATCAAATTGTGCCAACCAAAAAATAGACTGCGGCGATCAAGGTTCCGATCGATTAATGGGATTGCCCGGTGAAGCACGTCAATGCTCAGATCCAAATCGCCCTTATGGTAATGGACCAATGAGATCTGAATCTGACTCTTTCCGATGGCATGGGAATCTTCAAGTTCTTTGAAGGTTGCCTCGGCTCGTTTCAACAATCGCAGGGCGTCGGCAAAGCGGCGCTGGAGCCGTCTTAGTGAAGCCTCCAATTCCAGAAGAAACGCGCGTTCCAAGCAGTCTCTTGTACCCGCGGCGAGGTGTTCACGGGCTTCACCAAACGCTTGCTCGGCTCCTGATGTGTCGTACCTCGCCCGCCGAGAATTTCCGATGAGGGCGAGTGCTCGCGCCTTGAGATCCTCGATCCGTTCGATACCATAGCGCGAAGATTCCAAGTTCCGCGCGAGCTCCAAGCCGAGAGTTGCGAGCTCTTCGCTCTCCGAGGGGTCATCGAAGACTCGTTCACGGCTTTCGGAGAGGAGAATCTCAAGAAGACCCCAGGTCTGAAAACGGCGGTGGTTGCGTAGGATCATCTCCCGCCGGCCCGTGGGCATGTTCAAGAGTCTTGAGAGGAGCGCCGGGGCCTCGGCCCGTTCGCTGGCATACTCAACCTCCCAGCGTCGTAGGGAGCGAAAGCTTCGATCAAGAATCGGCCCATAGTCAGGCGGCTTTCTTTCCCACTGATGGCTAAGTATGGCCTTGAGTCTCAACCGGCACCACGCGCAGGAGTCGACATGCTCGACGACTCTTGTGTGACCAGAGCGTTCTTTGGCGGCCTCCGTGAGAAGGAAGTCGCTCGGGTGGATTTTCATCACAACTACCTTGGCACCTCTCCAGGTTCATCTCAGCGCGGAGAATTCTCGCACATTCTAGTCTCTAGGGGCCAAATCACTCCTCTCCCCCGCAGAAACTCCCTCATCAACGCCCACAATCGCTCCTTCCGGTCGGTCAGCCGATGATCTCCGTCGGCAAAGAGGTGGAGCTCGATGCCGGGGAAAGCGCAGCGGGTCGCGAAGTCGACGACCCCTCGCCAGGCGACCGTGGTATCCCGTTTGCCCTGGAGGAGCAGACAGGGAGTGCGATATTCGGCGACGAGCCGAGCCATGGAATGAGCGCGGAGGTCCTCGATCAATCCCCAGCCCAGCTCGCAGGCGACGAGATCGTTCTCGAAGTGGATGGTGCCGGTGTCCTGCCAGCGCCTGGCCCCTTCCTCGCCGGCCCAGGAAAGAAGGCCCTGATCCATCTCCAAGGCCGGCGCGATGTAGAGACCGGCCATGATCTCCTCGGGATGGAACGCCGAGTACCATAGAGCGGTACCGCCACCCATGGAGGAGCCCACGAGAATCAACCTCTCGTGGCCACGGGATCGCAAGAGGGCGTGGACGCGGGCGGTATCCTCCAGGTTGCGCGTCAGGGTCAAGCCGGTGAGATCGCCGCCGGACTCCCCGTGCCCCTGGAAATCGAAAGAGCAAAAACCAAGCCCGGCGGCGAGAGCTTGGCGGCGAAAGAACTCCGCCTTCTCCCCCGATTGCTGGGAACCGAAGCCATGGAGATAGAGGATGACCGGCCCGGGAGCCCCCGCACGCGGTGGCGGATCGGAGCGAACAGCGAGATGCGAGACTTCCCGGCCGTTGGCGAAGATGGGAATCCGTTCCATGGTCTCCCCTGGTTGGCGGGGGGGACTTTGACACCAGCGGACCGGCCGCGCAAGCGAAGTGCCGGTCTCCCGCAGGATGAGGTATCCTCCTGGCCGGTTCAAGACAACTCGGACGGGGCCCATGCCCCGGAGGTGAGGCATCGATGGGAAACGGCCGGCGAGAGATCACGAAGTGGCAAAGTCCGATCCTGGGGCAGGAGATGCCCATCGTCTCCTATGGCCATTGGGGTCATCCTCTGCTGCTCTTTCCCACGGCCGCCGCGGATTTCCTGGAAAACGAGCGCTTCGGGCTGATCGGCTCGGTCGCGGCGGCTCTGGACGCCGGCCGGGTGCGTGTCTTCTCCATCGACAGCATCAACAATCAGGCCTGGATGGACCGCAACCTGCCGGTGCAGGAGCAGGCCCGGCGGCAGGCTCTCTACTCCCGCTATCTGGAGGAAGAGGTCGTCCCTTTCATCCGCCACACCTGTCAGTCTCCCGACATCCGCGTCGCCACGGCAGGGGCCAGCTTCGGCGCCTTCCATGCCGCCAACACCCTGTTCCGGCGGCCGGATCTATTCGACGGCGTGATCGCCATGAGCGGCTTCTATGACCTGGGGCCGGACTACCTTCATGGCTATGGCGGCGACGACGCTTATTTCAACAACCCGGCGTGGTATCTGCCGAACCTGGAGGGGCAGTCTCTCCATCAGCTGCAGACGGCCTCGCAAATTCACATCCTCACCGGTCAGGGCGCCTACGAGGCGCCGCACGCCTCCCGCCGGCTCTCTGAAATCCTCGATCGCAAGGGGATTCCGCACCTTCTCGACCTGTGGGGATACGACGTCTCCCACGACTGGCCCTGGTGGCGGAAGATGCTTCCGTACTCGATCGAAAAGATGGGGTGGTGAGGCTTCCACAGCGCCTCAGACGAGGGCGTATCCAGCTTCGATCAGCCGGTCGATCAGCGACTCCGCTCCCAGCGCCTCCCAGGCTGTAACGACACCCTTCGAGGCCACGCTTCCCTCATAAAGACCTTGCGCCACGAAGGCGGCGGGAAGGGCCGCCATACGCTGGCCGTCGCGGGCTCCACCGAGAGCCATCGAGGCCGCCTGGCCGTTGGCGGACCATAGCTCCACCTTTACGAATCCACCGGAGTGGCCGATGCGAGAAAGGCCGCGCGCGACCGGAGTGAAGCCTTTGAAGAGAGCGCTACCGAATCGAGGACCCAGCCGAGCCAGCGCCCCGATGAAATGGTTGGCGAGCCGTAGCTCGAACCCAACTTTCACGCGGACCTCTCGGGCTCCAAACAAGCTGGGAAAAAGGTCGAGCTCCGGGCTCTCCAAGTCGCGAACCACTCGGGCCCCGAAAGGCGACGGAAGGTCGACGATCTCGGGTCCGGCGAGTCCGCGAAGCATTCCCTGGGGCGCAGGAAAAAGCTTTCCGAGCTGCGCTGCCGCGGATCGGACGGCCGCCTTTCCCTTGGGATTGCGGTTGCCGATGAACAGAGTGACGCGGGCCCTCTCCACAGAGGGCAGACGTCTCGCGGCAAGAACCGCCAGGGCGCCTGAGATTCCCGGCAGAGAGGAGCAGCCCACAGCTGCCGTCAGGCCCCGCTCATGGAAGCGGCTGTCCCAGGATCGCAGCCGGGTATTCCATTCCCGATCGTCCGCGATGTCCACGTAGTGGGCGCCAGCCGCCAGGCAGCTCTCCGGCAGGGCGGTTCCCAAGATCGAGAAGGGACCGGCGCAGCTCACTGCCACGCGAACGCCTGTCAGTGCGCGGGCGCAGGAGGCGGGATCGCCTGCATCGGCGGCGATTCCCTCGTGGCGTTCACCGAGCCCGGCGGCGAAAGCCCGAGCGCGCTCGCCGTCGCGCCCGGCGATGCGCAGAGGCAAACCCGCGGCAGCCAGCGCCCGCGACGCGTGCGCGCCGAAGGTGCCGTAACCGCCGAAGACGGCGATCATCGCCCGTCCTGGCGGAGATCCCGGGCCACCAGAACTGTCCACAAACTGAAGAAGCCGATGGTGGGGCCGGTCGACGCCAGGAGCAGCGCCGGAGAGACGACAAGGCCGGACAGGACCATGACCGCGCCTGACACTCCCGTCGCCCATCCAGCAAAGCGCGTCGCAGGCGTCGATCTCCGGAGACCGACCGTCATCAGCACCACGCTTATCGTGTAGAGACCGTTGGCCACGGTGGTGCCGCCCGTGAAGGCGAGGCGCTCCAAGAGAAGGAACGGGGTGATCTGACCTGGCCCGGCGGCCGCCGCCAGCGGGAGCACCTGAATCTGGATCACGTCGCAGAGGAGATCGACGCCCATTCCGGCCGCGGACAATGCCAGCGCGAGATCCGCCGCAGGATCGGGCGCCGGAAGATGGCCGCGCAGCACCGCCATGAAGGCCACGAGGAGGAGGGCGCAGATCATCCAGAGTCCCCAGCCGCCGATCCAACCCGCGGGCCGGCTTGCGATATAGGCCATGCGCTCGTTCAGCGGAGCCGCGATGCTGCCGGAACGCATTCCGAACCAGGCGACCGCTACACCCAGGCCGTGGAGGGCGACGTTGGCCCAGGCGAGGGTGAAGAGGGCTCTCTGGAATCGGGCGGAGGGCATGAGCGGCGTGGGGACGATGACCGAAGTATATGAGGACAGGGCAGCTATGATGCCGGCCATGCTTTCCTGCCGCATCGCCTTCCTCGGCGGCAACGGCCACTGCGCTGCCCGCCTGGCCGCGGCTCGCGAATATCTACCGGCGGAAGTTGTACTGCTCGACACTCCCTACCCTGGATTCGAGGGGCGGCTGCGGGCGGAAAGTCTCGAGAAATTCCTGGAGGCGATGGGCGCTCAGCTTCGCGAGTCCGCCCCGGATCGAATCTACGCGATGGGCGTCGGCGGCCTTTTGGCGCTCTGTCTACGGGCTCGGGGAGATCTCCTGGAAATCCCCCTGCTCTTCCAGGCGCCCATCCTCTGGGGACTGGAGCGGCGCCTCATGCCGAGAGTCATGAGGCTCGGACTGGCCCGATTCGCCTTGACCCGCTTGTTCGATTCGCCGCCATTCCAGCGGCGGTTCCTTGCCAAATACTTTACCCACCCACCGGCAACCGCGACGGCACAGGCCTTCTTCGACGGCTATGCCCAATGCACCGCGGCGCCGGATCTCTTTGCCTGGCTCGCTCCCTCCCTGCTGCGCTCCCTGGAGCGGAATCTCGCCGCGCGACCGGCGGCGCTGGAAAACATCGAGGTCTGGTGGGGCGGGAAGGACCGTGTCGTCACGCTCCAAGAGCTCGCCTGGACCCACGAGGCTCTGCCTCGGGGCGAGCGCTGGCCCGTTCGGCTATTCCCGGAGTGGGGGCACTACCCGATGATCGACGATCCCCAGGGCTGGACGGAGGAGCTGGTCCGTGGCGTGGCGGCCCCTGGCGCGCTTTAGGGACCCGTCGGTTCCCAAGCTCGACAACCTCCGCCGAGCCGCGGCGGCCGGATTGCGGGTGCCCGAGACGTGGTGGCTGCCCGCCTCCGAGGCCGCGAAGGCGACGGCGCCCCCGGCTTCTCTCGCCGCCGAGCCGGTCATCGTCCGCTCGGGCTCGCCCACGGAGGACACCCGGGCGACCTCCAACGCCGGACAGCTCCTTTCACTCGCGGTTCGTGCGCCCGACAAGCTCGCGGAGTCCCTGGCCCGCGTCGTGGCGGCGCTGCCGCGAGATGGCGGAGGCGCCCCGCTGGGAGCGGTCTTCGTCCAGCCGTTGGTGAAAGCAATGGAAGCCGGGGTCGCGTTCTTCGACGGCTTCTATTGGGAGAGGACGACGGCGCCGGGCAGTAACGAAGGATTGACCTCGGGATTGGATCGCGGCGAAGTGGCCCGGGGACATCTGGCGCGCGACGATCCATGGTCACAGTGGCTGACCGCCGTGCATCGCCCATTCAGGAAGGAATCGCCGCGGATCGACGTCGAGTTTGCCCGCGATGCCGAGGGCTGGATTCTCCTCCAGGTGCGCCCAGCGCTCTTCGCGATCGCCCGCAACGAGACGCTCTCACTGGCAAATCACAAGGAGATCCTGGGAGAACGCCCAAGCCCATGGATCGTCTCTGTCGTTGTCGATGCAGGCCGGGAGGTCCTGTCTTTCTTCGGCGCTGTAGACCCTGAGGTGGGCCGGTGGAACGAGGCCTATGCCTTGGAGCTGGCAGAGCAGGCGTGGATGAATTTCTCGTTCTTCTTCCGATTGATGGATCACTGGGGCCTGCCCCGTTCCTTCGTCACCGAGGGCGTGGGCGGTGAAGGAGGCGGGCCTGCGGATCGCCGGATCCTCTTCGGGCGCTTCGTCCTCAAATCTCCTCGCCTGATCCTCCTCCAGCTCCGCAACCTCGCCGTCATGTCGAGAATCCGTCGCGAATTGTCCCGGCTGGACGCCCGAATTGCCGCCGCGTCAGGCCTGATGGATCTTCATCAGGTATGTACGGAAGGTCTGGGGTTGGCCCTCCGCACCAACTTTGCCATCAACGGCGTCCTCTCGGGGGTGGTCTGGGTGCGCCGCTTCCTCAGGATTCGAGGCGCGGCGCGGGTGATCACGCAGGAGATGATGGAGGACTACGGCCGCCTCGCCGCGATCACCGATCCCGTGGCGAGGGAGTCGGCGCTCGATGGCTGGCTTTCCCGCTACGGTCACCGGGGACCCCTGGAGAGTGATCTCGCCAGGCCCCGCTTCGCCGAGCTGCGGGAGGTCTTGTTGAGCGACCTCGCCGCGACCGTTGTCGCCGGCTCTCCACCGATCCCCGGCAGCGATCGTCGCCGTCCAGGTCTTTTCGCCCGCCCCTGGTTCCTCGTGGACGAGATCCGGGAAAGATTCCGCGACGATTTGATGCGGCGCTGGCTGCGGTTGCGGGCCGCGATGCTGGAAGAGGGCCGGCGCCTGACTTCAAAGGGCGATTTGGAGGAGGCGGAGGATGTTTTCTATCTCCAGCGAGCCGATCTCGAATCGGGCACTGCGCTGAGGGAGTCTGCCGCGGCCGCCAAAGATCGGATTGCCCGAGCCGCGACGCTCAACCTTCCCCTGACGGCATCGCGAGACGAGATCGTTGCCGCGATCCATCGAGGCGAGCGCTCCCCAGCCGATGCTGGTGGCCGAAGGATCTTTCCAGGAATCTCCCTCGGCCCTGCCATTGTGGAAGGCCGAGCCGTGAAGGCGGACGACCTCGTCTCTCTTTTGGCCCGCCCTGGAGATCTCGGGCCTGACGCCATCCTGGTCGTTCCCGCCTTGGAGCCTTCCTGGGCCGTCGTCTTCCCCCGGGTGGCTGGAGTCGTGGCAGAAATCGGCGGCGAGCTGAGCCACGCCTCGATCCTTCTCCGCGAAGCCGGCCGCCCCGCCATCGTCAACTGCGCGGGGATCTACAGGGCGATCACACAGGGAGACCGGCTGAGGTTGGACGGGAGGCGGGGAGTGGTCGAGGTGAGGAGTCCCGGCGATAAATCGCCGAGCTAGAACGGCGCCCGTGAACGGACCTTGGTTCCACTTGTCGGAGAGCAGTCCGAGCCGGCGGAAGGCCCTCATCACCCCGGCCCTCTTCTCCCAGCCTCCCCCCCCGCCTGACGGGAGAAGAGGGAGAACAGCCAAGAGCAATTCCGCCTTTGTAGGATTTCCGGCTCCCCTCTCTCCCGTCAGGCGGGGGGGAGGCTGGGAGAGAGGGGCTGGGGGAGTGAGGGCTTCGAAGCGGCAGACAGAGGTCCGTCCACGAGGTCAGCCGACGTCACGATCCGACCTTCGACTCACGGGAGATAAGGCGCTCTTAGCCTTGCCCAGACCTGCCGAACCCGCTCGGCTTCCGCTTCACGGTTGAGGTCGCGCAAGGCCTTACCAGAGGCTCGCGCGGCTTCGATCAAGCTTAGTGAAACGGTCACCGACCACCGCGGACGGGGACCGAGCTGGCGGAGCCGCTCCCGGTCCACCTGCTTGATGGCCTCGAATCCCTCGATCCAGGAACGTACCTGCTCTGCGGTCATGACAGCCATGCCCTATCGTACACGACGTGCAATCCCCCGCCCGTTCGCGCTAGACTCCCTGCGGCGCACTCCCTCTGCGGCGGGCTCGCCGCGACATTCAATGGACGCAATCTCCAACACAGACAAGATCGAGGAGCCGTCTCTTCCCCTCTCCGCCCGCCTGGCGGACTTCTGGGAGATGACCAAGCCGGGCATCACCGTAATGGTGGTGCTCACGGCCGGCCTGGGCTTCCTGCTGGCCGAGGGGAGGACGTTCGCCTTCGTGCTCCTCGTCCATACGCTGCTGGGCACCTGGCTCATCTCGGCCGGCGCCTCGGTGCTCAACCAGGTTCTGGAGCGCGAGACGGACGCCCTCATGACACGCACCGCCGCCAGGCCCCTTCCGGCGGGGCGGATGGACCCCGACTCCGCGCTGTTCTTCGGCGTCGTGCTGGCCGTGATCGGCCTCGCCGATCTCGCTTTAGCCGTCAATCTGCTCACCGCCCTGCTGGGAGCCGTGGCCCTCGCCGGCTACGTCTTCGTCTACACGCCGCTCAAACGCGTCAGCTCGCTCGCCACGGTGATCGGCGCCGTGCCGGGGGCCATTCCCCCCATGATGGGCTGGAGCGCCGTACGTAACGAGCTCGATCCCGCCGCCTGGGTGCTTTTCGCCATCCTCTTCTTCTGGCAGCTCCCGCACTTCCTGGCCATCGCCTGGCTGTGCCGCGAAGACTACGCCCGCGGCGGCTTCCCGATGCTGACAGTGCTCGATCCCAAAGGGATCCGGGCGGGCCGCCAGGCCATTCTCTACGGCGCGGCCCTGGTCCCCGTCTCCCTCCTCCCTTCGGTGCTGGGATTGATGGGCACCGTCTATTTCGTGGGCGCCCTCGCCTTCGGTCTGGTCTACCTCGGGTTCTCCTTCGCCTTTGCCCAGGCCCGCACGAATCCCGTGGCACGCCGGCTGATGCTCGCGTCGCTCCTGTACTTCCCGGCCCTGCTGCTGATCATGCTGCTGGATCGGGTCGTCTCCTAAGCTCCATGCCGGCCGAGACCGTTGCCGTCGAGGCTCGAGGCCTTCGGTTCTCCTATCCCGGCAAGCGGAAAACCGGTCCCTCCAGGCCCGCTCTCGCCGGACTGGATTTCGACGTGCCGGCGGGAAGCATCTTCGGTTTCCTGGGTCCGAACGGCGGCGGCAAGACGACCCTGTTTCGCATCCTCGCCACGCTGGCCCGGGCGGAAGCCGGCACGGTGCGGATCTTCGGCGCCGACCTCGCTACCCAAGCGCGAGAGGTACGCCGGCGGCTCGGCGTGGTCTTCCAGAGCCCGAGCCTCGACGTTCAGCTTACGGTGCGCGAAAACCTCGTTCATCAGGGCCATCTCTACAATCTCTCCGGACGGGAGCTGGACAGCCGCATCGCCGCCGGTCTCGAGCGCTTTGGCCTCGACGAGCGACGGGATCAGCGGACGAAAGAGCTTTCTGGCGGTCTGCGCCGGCGGGTGGAAATCGCCAAGGCCCTCCTCCACGAACCCCGCCTGCTGCTCCTCGACGAGCCCAGCACGGGCCTCGATCCCGGCGCCCGGCGAGACCTGCGGACGACGCTCGAATCGCTGCGCGCCGCGGGAGTGACGGTGCTCCTCACCACCCACTTCATGGAAGAGGGAGACCGCTGCGACCGCCTCGTCCTCCTTGACCGCGGGACGATCGTGGCCGAGGGCGCGCCGAGCGATCTCAAGGAGGAAATCGGTGGCGACGTCGTAACCCTCACAGGGCCGGACCCCGAGGCGCTTGCCCGAGATCTCGCATCGCGCTTCCCCGGACCCGCACCCGAAGTGCGAGAAGGAGCAGTGCGGATCGAACGGGAGCGGGCGCACGAGCTCGTCGCCCGCCTCGCCGAGGCGTTTCCGGGACGGATCGACTCCGTCACCGTGGCCCGGCCGACCCTGGAGGACGTCTTCCTTCACCGCACGGGGCACGCGTTCGAGGATCGAGAGGAGGAGGCGCCCGGATGATCCTCCCCGTCTTCACCCTCTGGCGCCGGGAGCTGACGCGGTTCTTCCGCCAGCCCAGCCGCATCGCCGGCGCCGTGGCCACGCCCTTGCTCTTCTGGCTGTTGATGGGCAGCGGCCTCTCCGGCTCCTTCCGGCTTCCTGGCGGACTGGCCGGCCTCAACTATTTTGGCTTCTTCTTTCCGGGCACCATCGTGCTGGTGCTGCTCTTCGCCGCCATCTTCTCCAACATCTCGGTGATCGAGGACCGCCACGAGGGTTTCCTCCAGGGTGTGCTGGTGGCGCCCGTCTCGCGCACGGCGCTGGTGATGGGCAAGGTGCTCGGCGGGGCCACCCTGGCGTGGCTGCAGGGCGTCGTTTTCCTCGTCCTGGCACCTGTCTCGGGGATTCATCTCACCGTGGCGTCGACGCTGGCGGCAGCGGGAGTGCTGGCGCTCCTCGCGGTCACGCTCACCGCCCTGGGTTTCTTCTTCGCCTGGAAGCTCGACTCGGTCCAAGGCTTCCACGCCATCATGAACGTGGTGCTCCTGCCCATGTGGCTGCTCTCGGGCGCCTTCTTCCCCCTGAACGGAGCGCCGCTCTGGCTCTCGCTGCTGATGCGGGCCAACCCGCTAACCTACGGAGTGTCCGTCCTGCGCGAGGTGCTTTACGGCCCGGCTGCCACCGTGGGAAGCAGCCTGCCCGGGATCGGGACTTCGCTGGCGATCACGGTCGTCCTCGGCCTCGTCTGCGTGGCGGCGGGCCTCGTCGCCACCCGCGGCGGAAGAGTGGACTAGTCGATGGCTCTGCCGATGCGCCGCGGCCTGCTCTGGGGCCTGCTGGTGGCCGTCCTGGTGATCGTGGTCGCCGCGACCGCCGTCGAGCGTCTCCGCCGGCCGGAGCCGCCGCCGGTAATGTGGAACGCCCCGGACTTCAAGCTCACCAACCGCGACGGCCGCACGGTGACGGTCAAGGATCTCGCGGGAGAGCCCTGGATCGCCGACTTCATCTTCACCCGCTGCCCCGCCTCCTGCCCGATGATGACGGCGCGCCTGGCCCGCTTCAATCGCGACCTCCCTCGTGACCTCAAAGTGCGTCTCGTCTCCTTCTCCGTGGATCCGAAGAACGACACCCCCGCCGTCCTCGAAGCCTACGCAAAATCCTTCAAGGCTCCCGACCGCTGGTTCTTCCTGACCGGAGACGGCGAGCAGATCTACCGCCTCTCCAAGGAAGGCTTCAAGCTGGCGATCGACAACGCGCCTCCCCCGGGGGCGACCGCAGCGGCAGCGCCCACGGCCGAGCCCATTCTCCACAGCACGCGGTTTGTACTGGTAGATGGCCACGGCCGGGTTCGCGGCTACTACGAGGCGTTCGACGAAGAGTCGATGAAGAAGCTGGAGCGGGATCTGAAGGCTTTGGAAAGGTAGGCCGGCGCCGTAGCACCTTGGCCATTCTTCATCACGGGTCCTCCTTGGGTGTAGCAGAGTCGGCTTCCACCTCTTTCTTCGCCTTTTCCGTCTTCAGCTCCTCGATCGCCTCTTGCGGAGAAACGGAAACGGGACCCGTGGCCTACCGCGCCAGGCCACGGGTCCGCTATGGATCCGCTCGATCGCCCCGGCCGGCCAATCCCGCCGGATTAGTTAGGTGCCTGGCGATTCGCGCGGGCCAATGCTTGGTCTTGCTACCGCGGACATCGGGAGGAGATCGAGCGACAGATTCAGGAGAGTGAAGCAGTCTGAATGTTGCCTATCCCCAACCTGTCCGTTGGGCCTACTCGCCCGCCAGCGCCAGAGCTTTTTCGACAACCGCGCTTGAGAGGTACATTCCCTTTGCAACCAGGGACTCCACCACGGGCCGCGCCAAGGGGATCATTCCCAGCCGCTTCGCCCGGAGGACCACTCCCAAAGTGCCAATGACGGGGATCTGAAGGGAGAGGGCGAGTGACCGCGCCCTCTGATCATCAAGGACTGCAAACGCGCCTGGATGAGACAAAGCCCAGGCAAGAACCGCCGATTCACCCTTACCGAGAGTCAAACCACCGACTTGTTCTTGCTCAAAAGATACTTGAACCACTGAGAGCCAAGGGCTCGCCTCCACTGCCTGCAAGGTCGCGTCCTCCACGCCCTTGGCCCTGATCTCCTCCACAACGGGTTCAGGGACGATGAGCTGTGGAGCCAGCGATTTGAGAAGGTGAAGAGAAGCGGCACGGACAAGGAGGATCAGAGACGAGGCGTCAACGACCGGCGCCTCAGGCAAGCCTTATCTCCCGCTTCAACTCGTCGAAGTCCACATGAATGGTATCGATCTTCCTCGCCGCGAGCTCGTCGATAAAGTCTGCCCTGGGGATGCCCGCGATCTCGGCGGCCCGGCCTTGCGAGATGATTCCCCGGCGGAACCACTCGATCGCAGCCGCCAGGCGTACGTCTCGCTCCACTTCGCCCGGAGACTGCTGCAGCGTCCTGAGAACTCCTTCTGGAACCTCTATGGTCATTGTCATCGCCCACACCTCCTGCCCACCTCACCATTGTAGCCGAGGTCCGTATTACTAAGACGGACCCGTGGCCTGCCGCGCCAAGCCACGGATCTCCACTGGCCCGCTCCCTACCCGTCCCGGTCGGAGCGGACCTCGGGCCAGAGGGGCGGTTGGACTCCCGGCCCTCCGGCGATTCAAGTTTTCAAAGAGCCTGCTTCATCCCGGTCGCTGAAGTTATTGACGAGCACTGACTACGTGACGCCGCATAACACATCATAGTAGACGGTAAAAGTCAATGCTTGGACGCAAGAGCTTTTGAGGAGAACTCTTCAGCGGTTTCCGTGCCGAAGGCGAGGCGAGATTCGTATGCTTCGCGGACAGGCCGGGACGCAGCCAGCCAACCCGCCGCAACCGGCGGGACGGCGGCCCCGGACGGCGGCCGCCCTCGGGTCTCCAGAAATGCAGCGGCCGGAGAATCGAGACGGCCGGCCGCTCGGGGAAATCGGTTCGCCGCCAGGGATAATTGGTTCGCCGCTCGGGGAAATTGGTTCGCCGCTGAGGATAACCGGCTCGCCGCTCGGGGAAATCCGTTCGCCGCTCGGGATAATCGATTCGCCGCTCGGGGGAATCGACTCGCCGCCAGGGGAAATCGGTTTGCCGCTCGGGATAATCGGTTCGCCGTTCGGGGGAATCGGTTCGCCGCTCGGGGTAATTGGTCCGCCGCCGTCCGTTTCAACCTCGCCGCTACCGGCGGCTCACCTCGAGCGCTTCACCGCAGTCCGTCGAGCACCTGCTGCGGAACTATCACCTGCGGGCTGAGAGGTCCCGGGACCTGCGCTTTGACCCACAGCGCCAGGAAGACCTTTCGCCCTTCAACGAAGGGAAGCTGCGAAGCCTTCCTTTCCAGCTCAAGGAGGGTGCGAGCCGGATCGTCTGGCGCCGCCCACTTCACTTCGCCGACGAGGAAGGCGTCCCCCGTGTCACTCTCGGCCACGACGTCGATCTCCAGCGGCTGGCGATCCAGGCCGGGTCCCCACCAGCGGCCGGCCGGACCCCAGGTCCTACCGAAGCGTTCGAGCGCAGGCACGCTCGCCCGCGCCAGCTCTTCCCAAACCTCCCCGGCATGGTGTGGAAAACTGGCGGCCACGTCCTTCTCGACAGCGGCGAGCTGCCGGGCCTCGAGCCGCGAGCGATCGGGTTGAACGAAGCGAAACCAAAAGCGCAGGAAAGGGTCCGCAATCCGGTAGAGCGTGCGCTTGCTGCTTCGCACCGAGGTGCCGAAGGGCGTCTCCCTTGCTACGAGATCCATCTCGATCAGGCGTTCCAAGGGCCGGGAAAGGGAGGTGGCCGGCTTGCCCAGGCGGCCGGCAATCTCTGAGGCCCGGTGACAGCCCTGACCAATCAAGCCAAGGATCGACGCGGCTTGGGCCGTATCGCGCAGGTCGTCGAGGAGCAGGCGCGAGGGCTCTTCATAGAGAACCCCGAGAGGGCTCAGGACCAGGGACCTGACAGCGGCCGCCAAGTCCGGATGATCGCCGGCGAGCTCCCAGTATCTTGGGACACCGCCCCAGACGGCGTAGGACTCGACAGCCTGGATGGGATCGGGCAGGGGAAGGGCGCTTTGAATCCAGCCGGCTCTGAGGGGGGCGATCTTGAGAATCTCTCGAGCACGGCCGAACAGCGGCGCCGTGCGATCCAGCGCCAAGCCCTGCATCAGCCGTTGCGATGAGCCTGCGAGGAGAAGATGGAGGCGACGCTCGGAGAAGCGATCGACGTATTTCTGCAACACGCTCGGCAGCTCGCCGGCGACGGCGGCCAAGGCCGGAAACTCGTCGAGGACCAGCGCCGTCCCAGGGATGGCTTCGTTCCAGAAGCGGGCGCAGAGGGAATCCCAATCCGGGTAAGTCACCCGGTCGAATTCAGGGAGGAGCCGGGCGATCTCCGTGGCCAGGCTCGCTCGTTGAAGGGCGCCCTCCCGCTCGTCGCCCACATAGTAGATGGACCGCTCCTGAGGTAGAACCTCACGAAGAAGCCGCGATTTGCCGCAGCGGCGGCGGCCATACAGCACTGCCAAAGAGCCCCCCGGGCTCTCCAACAGCCGCGTCAGGCGCGCGGTCTCTTCGTCACGATTGAGAAAAGGTAGTCTCATAGGAACTATGCAGGAGAAACATTATGCAGGAGGTGCATAATGGATTCAAGACGCGCCTTCGCCCGGCCCGGTCAGTCCGCCCTCCCACCCTTGCGGCCCCTCACGTCGCTGTCGTAGACTCCGGCCGTCTTTTTCAGCCAAGCTGTTCGCATGAAGTCTAGGATGTCGCCAAAAAGTCGGTCAGAACGCCCCGGCGGCTCAAGTTGTGGTCCGCCTCGTTCCGGTGTGTTCTGTCGTTCCGATCACCGTTTGAAGGAGATCGTTGATGGCACTAGTTGACGAGAGGGTCGCCCACGGTCACGGGCATGGGGAAGCCGAGCACCACGAGCTGGGCTTCTGGCAGAAGTACGTCTTTTCCGAGGACCACAAGGTCATCGGCA
>DATIOS010000406.1:0-11924 GCA_035472915.1 Thermoanaerobaculia bacterium | reverse complement strand
GCGACAGGGACTCCTTCCTGGCGCTCCCAGGGGCTAGACGGCGGGCCCCCCCACCGTCGCCAGCCATCCCTTCAAATACTCCCCCTGCGGATGCGTGATCGCCACCGGGTGGTCCGGCGCCGCGGCCAGAGGCTCCAAGAGGGCGACGCGGACCTTGGCTTCGACGGCGGCGGCGAAGAAGATCTGGCGGAAGAGCTTGGTGTCCACGGCACCGCTGCAACTGAAGGTGAGGAGGAAGCCGCCGGGGGCTACGCGCTGCAGAGCGATGCGGTTCAGGTCTTTGTAGGCGCGGGCCGCGGCGTCGACGTCCGGCCGCTTGCGTACCAGGGGCGGCGGATCGCAGATCACCAGGCCGTAGGTCTCGGTCCGCTCCCGCAGATCCTCGAAGACGTTCGCTTTCACCCACTCGATGCGGTCCGTCGCCAAGCCGTTGAGCTCCAGATGATGGCGGCCCCGCTCCAGGAGGCGCGCCGAGGATTCGACGCAGACCATCCGCTCGGCGCCTCCGCGCAGGGCGTAGAGGCTGAAGGCTCCAGAATGAGAGAAGAGGTCGAGGACGCTGCGTCCCCCCGCGAGGCGCTCGGCGCGGCGGCGATTCTCCCGCTGATCGCAGTAGAAGCCGGTTTTCTGCCCTCCCGACAGCTCGGCGGTAAAGATCAGTCCCGACTCGGTGAACCGCGCTTCGGCGGGTGGATCTCCCGCGATCACTTCGTCGCCCGCGAATGCCAGGCCCTCGGCACGGCGCACCGGAACGTCGTTGGACTGCACGACGGCGCATTCCGGCAGGGCTTCCCGCAGGGCCTCGTAGGCTTCCGTCCGCACCGCCTCCAGGCCGGCGGCGGTGATCTGGCTTACCAGCACGTCGCCGAAGCGGTCCACGGTCCAGCCGGGCACGCCGTCGCCTTCGGCGTTGAGCAGGCGATAGCCGGTGGTCTCCGGCGGCAGGACGCTCCGGCGCAGCGCGAGGGCCTCGGCGATGCGGGCGGCGAAGAAGGCCCGATCGGCGTCCCCCGAACCGGTGCCCAGCATGCGGACGCGGATCTGCGACAGGGGGCTGTGGAAGCCGAAGCCGAGAGGACGGCCACCGGCGTCGAAAACCCGGGCCACGGGAGCGTTCGGGGAACCCTCGACCCGGGCGACCGAGCCCGAAAAGATCCACGGGTGCCCCTCGCGGACGGACTTGTCGCGCCCCGGCTTGAGGTAGACGTGGGCCTCGCGGCCCTCAGACGTGGGGGGAACCGCTCAGTTCCTCGCGCCACGGGGTGGCGGCAGGACGCCGAAGCGGATCGAGCTGGTTGCCGGCGTGCTCCCCAGGGCGCCACCGGCCACCGTGATGCGCAGCACGTAGTCGCCGGGCTTGAGGTCGGGCGGCCGGAAGTTGGCGATGGCCCGGTCGGGTGCGGTCGCGGTGCCGCCGAGCCGCTCGACCACTTCGAGGTTGCCGCCGGACAGCTCATGACCGTCGAGCGTCAGCACCCGGGCCTCGGCTTTCCAATCGGCGTCGCCGAGATGGGAACCGACGAGGATGAGACGCGTCTCGCGGCCCAGCGCCAGCGCCGGCTTCGACGCCGGCACGAAGGACTGGCCTCCCGGCAACAGGAAGGGGTAGGGAGGCGGCGTCTTGTTCTCGCCGCGCGGCTCCTCGCGGGTGATGACCCAGCGGTCCGGCGGGTCCGGGACGAGCGGCGGCAGCAGCCAGGCCTCCGAAGTGAAAGCCGGCACGTGCACCGGGACGACCCGCAGGCCTGAGCGGCCGGAGGCGCCGTTGCGCACCAGAATGCGCAGCGAGTAGTCGCCCGGCAGCAGGTCGAGGTGGCCGAAGAACTTGAGGCCGTTCGAGCGCAGCCCGACGCCGGCCTTGGCGAGGTCCAAGCCCACCGTCTGGGTGACGAAGTCGTGCACCGCCCCCGTCGCGTCGAGAGCGTAGAGGTAGATCTCCACCGCCAGCACCGGCGGTTGCTGGCCGGCGAGCAGAGTGGCGCCGTCCACTTCGATCAGCACCGGCACGTAGGCCTTCTCGCCCGCACTGCGGAACGGCGCCGCCAGCACGGCGGTGGCCACGGTATCGCTCTCCTCGCCGCTCATCACCTGGTTGGCGGCCTCGAGCAGCTTTTCGAGCGAGGTCTCCTCCAGGTAGGTCTTGGGCAGGAAGTAGCCGGGCCGGTGCACCAGCCGGGCACCGCGTAGAGGCTTCTTGAGCTCGACGCGCAGACGGTGGTATTCGCCCTCCGGCTGCAACCGGTCGGGCTCCACGGCCAGCACGTAGGTGACGCTGGTGCGCCTGAGCATCTGGGAGAACGCCACGCCCAGGTCGTTGAAGCTCTCGTAGAGCTCGCCCCCGGTCCCCTTCGCCATCATCAACAGGCTGTCCCGTCCCGCGGGGCGCTGCGCGCCAAGGTCGCTGCCGGCGCGCAGGCCGCCGATGTCCACGGTCTGGATGACGCAGTCGGCGCGGCGGAACTCCTCGATCATCCGCTCGACGTCATTGCTGGTCTCGGTGAGGCCGTACCGCTCTTCCGGATTGTTGCGCCACGCCTCGCCGTGCAGGGCGTTCTCGCGCATCTCTTCCTGCCGGGCGGCGTCGGTCGTTCCCTGGAGGAGCGCGGTGTCGAATCCCTCGGAGAGGAAGACGACGTACTTGCGGCCCTCCACCACGGCGATCTGCCGTGCGAGGTCGGAGAGGGAGCGGGTGAAGTTGTTGACGTGATTGCGCAGGGCGGTGCGATCGGCTCCCTCGACGGCGTTGGTCACCGCCTCCAGCCGCGTCAGGACAGTCACGTCGGTGACCTCGGCGAGCGGATCGCGGCCGGCCGTCGGCGCCGTGCCGGAGGCGGCGTTGCGCGCGCTCAGCACCTCTTCCAACACCAGGCGCAGGGGATCCATGGGACGGGCGATCAGGTCGGGCAGCCCCAGCGAGCCGAGAGCGTTGTCGAGCTGCCGGCGGTCGGCGGTGAAGCCAAGGACGAGTTGCGGTCCGCGAGCGGCGCTGTAGGTGGCCACGGCCGCCAGATCGGTGGGCTGAAGCTGGGCGATGAGGCGGGCCGCCGCCGCACGGGCGTGGGCGATGGACTTCGGCTCGGAGAAGGCGAGGTCGAAGAGCAGCAGGAAGTGACGCCGCGCCGCGGACGGCACTCCTGCCGCCCGTGCCCCTTTGGCGGCAGCGGCAAGATCGAGGGCCTCGAAGCCGGTGACCTGCAAGCGCCGGCGGCCCTCCCAGACCTCGAAGTCATTGGCGGTGAGACCGCGCACCGGCTCGCCGTCGCGCACCACCTGCACCGGCACCTCCACCGACAGCACCTGGGTGGTGGCGGTGAAAGGCGGCGAGGCGGGTACGGTGGGGGCCGGGACGGCCGGTGAAGGGGGAGCTTGAGCCCACCCCGGAGCCCAGGGCGTGGCCACGGCGAGGCCCGCCGCTGCGAGCCCCACCGCGAAACGCCACGCCGTCTTTCGGTGCTCCATGACCGGCTTCCGGCTCAGCGGCTCCCGCGCGGCGGTGCCGCCGCCGAGCCCACGGCGAAGCGGGCCATGCTGGATTGCGCCTTGCCGGCGCCGTCGGTCAGCGTCACCCGCAACTGGTAGTCGCCCGGCGGCAGCGAGGGCGGGCGGAAGCTCGCCGCCATGCGCACCGGGCTGCCGGACCCTTCCCGGCCGCCGAGCTTGAAGTTGAGGTCGCCGTTGCCGACCTCCTTGCCGTCGGCCGACAGCACCTTGACCTCAGCCTTGAGCTCGCCCGCCGCCAGGTTGTAGCCCTGCAGGACGAGTTGCGTCTCCTGTCCCGGCGCGAGCACCGGCTTGGAGGACGGAATGTACGGCGCCTCCTTGAGCATAAAGGGGTAGGGCATCGGCGTCTGCCCCTGCTTGGGCGTCTCCCGCACCATCACCCAGCGGCCGGGAGCCTCCGGGAAGAAGGCGGGCAGCAACGCCGGCTCGCCCTTGGCGAAAGCCGGCACCGCGACCGAAGTCACCCGCAGGCCGGAAGCGCCGGTGGTGCCATTGCGCACCAGGGTGCGCAACGAGTAGCTCCCCTTCGGCAGCTCCACCTGGGCGAAGAACTTCAGGCCCGACTGCCGCAGGGCCGCCTCGGCCTTGGTCAGGTCGAGCCCCACCGTCTGGGTCACGAAGTCCTGCACCGAGCCGTTCTCGTCGAGGGCATAGATGTAGATCTCCACCGGCAGCTTCGCGTCCTGCTTGCCCGCCAACAAGGAGACGCCGTTCACCTCGATGACCACCGGCACCCAGGCGCGTTCGCCGCTCGCCGCCGCGAAGGGCGCCGCCAGCACAGACGTGACGATGGCTCCGCTCTCCTCGCCCAACACCGTGCTGGCAGTCTCCAGGACTCGCGCCAGAGGCTGCTGCTGCTTATAGAGCAGCGGCGCGTAGTAGCCTGGCCGCGCCACCACCCGCGCACCGCGCGGCGCGTTCTTCAGCTCCACCTTCAGCGGGTGGTAGGTGCCGTCGGGCTTGAGGCCGTCCGGCTGGTACGAGAGCACATAGGTGACGCCGGTGCGGCGCAACATCTGGCCCATGGCGGTCTGCAGGTTGTTGAAGTTTTCGAACAGCTCGCCGCCCGTGCTCTTCGCCATGTTGAACAGCGCCTCACGGCCGCTGGCGCGCGTAGCTCCCTGGTCGCCGCCGGCGCGCAGGCCGCCGATGTCCACGGCCTGGATGGCACAGTCGGCGCGGCGGAACGCGTCGAGCATCTTTTCGACGGCGTTCTGCGACCGCGTGTCGCCGAATTTGTCATCGGCGCCGGTCGCATTGGTGGGGGCGATGATCCGGGTTTCGTCATAGGTCGGCGCCGGTTCGTCGGCGCCCAGGGTATTCACCGTGCCCGAGACCAGGGAGCTGTCGTACCCCTCGGAAAGGAAAACCACGTACTTGCGCCCGCTGACCTCGCCCATCAGCCGCGCCAGGTCGGTGAAGGACTTGGTCATGTTGCGCAGCACCTGCTGCTTGATGGAGCGGTCGGCGCGGTCGGACTGCGTCGCCAGCCCCTGCAGGTTTTCCAGCACCGCCTCGTCGTTTGCCGCTTTGGCGTCGGCGCCTCCACCTCTAGGCGTGAGACCCGTCGAAGGTTTGCTCAAGATGTCGTGCTGGGCATCGGTAAGCACCAACCGCAGTGGGTCGGGTGAGCGGTCGACCAGCTTCGGCACTCCCAGCGTGTCGATCGCAGTGGCGATCTGCTTGCGGTCGGGCGTGAAGCCGATCACCAGCTGCGGCCCCTGGAGGGCACTGTAGGTGGCCACTGCGACCAGGTCGGTCGGGTGGAGACCCTCGACGACGCCGAGCGCTGCCGAGCGGGCCTTGACGATCGACTTGGGCTCGGAGTTCGAGAGGTCGAACAGCATCAGGAAGTGACGCCGCGCCGAGATCGGTACCTGCTGTGCCGCGGCAGCCGCCGGTGAGCCCGCCGCTGCCGGCGCCGCGAGATCGAGCACCTCGAAGCCGGTGACCGGCACCTTCTTGCGGCCGTCGTAGAGCTCGAAGTCCTTGGCCGTGAGCCCGCGCACCGGCTCGCCGTCCTTGACGACCTGGACGGGAACCTCGACGACCACGACGTCGGTGGCGCCCGAGAAAGTCTGCTGGGCAGACCCGGACCAGGTCACGAGGCCCAGCCCGGCCACCGCCAAGGCGGTAACGCGTTGAAGTTGACTACCCTTTCTCATGCAACGTCCTTTCAGCCCTCGCGGAATGGATCTCCCAGCTCAAGATTACAAAAATAGAAACAGAAGATGTTGCCAGTAAGGTACCACCGATCAGCGTCCGCCGCCCACCACGAACGGAGCGCTGCTGGGGCCCGCCGCCGCGCCGTCGCCGGTGAGCGTCACCCGCAGCAGGTACTCTCCCGGCGGCAGCTTCGGCGGTTTGAAAGTCGCCGTCAGCCGGTCCGGGGATCCGCCGCCCCCCTTCTCCCGATCCAGCACCCGCAGGACTCCGCCGCCCTCGGACCCGGTCTCCTTGCCCTCGGGCGTCGTCACCCGGGCTTCGGCCTTGAGGTCTCCGGCCGCCAGGTTGTAGCCCACCAGCGCCACGGCGATCTCCTGGCCCGCGACGAGCGCCGGCCGCGTGGAGGGGACGAACGGCTGCTTGCGCGCCATGAACGGATAGGCCACCTGCGCCCCCCGCTGCGCCTCGCGGATGATCAGCCAGCGGTTCGTCGCCGCGTCGGGAAAGAGCGGCGGCAACAGCACCGGCCCCGCCGCCGCGAAGGCCGGCACACTGAGCGGCGCCGCCCGCAGGCTGTAGGCGCCGGTGGCGCCGTTGCGGATCAACGTACGCACCGAGTACTCGCCGGCCGGCAGGTCGAGATGGCCGAAGAACTTGAGACCGCCCTGGCGCAGCGCCGGCTCGGCCTTGCTGAGATCGATCCCCAGCGCCTGGAAAAGGAAATCCTGAATGGCGCCGTCGGCACCCAGGGCGTAGACGTAGACCTCTACCGGCAGCACGCCCTGCGGCTTGTCGGCGAGCAGCGCCGGTCCGTCCACCTCGATGAGCACCGGCACATAGGCTCCCGAGTCGCCGGCCCGGAAGGGGGCCGCCAGCACGGCGCTGGGAATCGATCCGGATTCGGCGCCGCCCATCAGCTTCGAGGAAGCCTCGAACAGCTTCTCCATGGGATTGAGCTGGCGGTACGGGCGCGGAGCGTACCAGCCCGGCCGGAAGGCGACCCGGGTACCGCGGGGGGCGTTTTTGAGCTCCACCCGCAGCTTGTGGTAGGTGCCGTCCGGCTTCACCTTGTCCGGCTGGAACGTCAGGACGTAGGTGAGGCTCGTGCGCTGCATCAGGCCGCTCATCGCCGACGACAGGTCGTTGGAGCCCTCGAACAGCTCGCCGCCGGTGCCGCGGGCCATGGCGAAAAGGCTCTCCTTGCCGGCGGTGCGGGTCACCTGCTGCTCGCCGCCGGCGCGCAGGCCGCCGAGGTCCACCGCCTGGATGACGCAGTCGGCTCGGCGCAGCGCCTCCAGCATCTTCTCGAGCGCGTTGATCGCCTGGGTGTTGCCGAAAGTGTCGTCCGAATTCTCGAGGTGGGGATCGGAGGTGCCGACGCCCGCCTGCGGGACCTGTCCGAAGACCGACCCCTCGTCCGGCCGGTCGTTGAACGAGGGCGCGGTGCCGGTGATCAGGGTGCTGTCGAACCCCTCCGAGAAGTAGACCACCTGCTTGCGGCCGGGGATCGCCGCCAGCGTCCGCGCCATGTCGGAGTAGGCGCGGGTGAGGGCGGTGATCGTAGCCCTCTGCGCCGCGCGGTTCGACTCCCGGTTGAGCGTCGCCTGCTGCGTGCCGAGGTCGGTGGACAGGGCGTCGATGTGGGCGGCGTCCGCTTCCTGGGAGGGCTCGGAGATCTGCCGCGAATCGCCGCCGCTCCCAGGCCGCACGCCGCCTTTGCCGTGGCCCATCACCAGCCGCAGCGGATCGTCGGCCCGGTCGGGGTGCACGGTGCCCAGGGAGCCGAGAGCCGAGTCCACCTGCCGGCGGTCGGAGGTCAGGCCGAGGACGATCTGCGGCCCGCGGGCGGCGCTGTAGGTGGCCACCCCCACCAGGTCGCCGGGCCGCAGCCCCTTGATCACCAGCTCCCGGGCCGCCTCCCGCGCCTTGGCGACCGACTTGGGATCGGAGAAGGCAAGGTCGAAGAAAAGCAGGAACTGGCGGCGCCCCGCCAACGGCACGGCGGCCGCCCGCTGGACGGCCGGAGCCGCGAGGTCGACGGCGTGGAAGCCGGTGAGTGTCTGCCGCGTGCGGCCGTCGTAGACCTCGAAGTCTTCGGCTTTGAGGCCGCGCACCGGCTGGCCGTCGCGCACCACCTGGACGGGCACCTCGACCTCCACGACGTCGGTGGAACCGGCGAAGGTCTGCTGCGGTGGCGCCGGCACTGCCGGCGGCGCCGCCGTGGCCGCAACGGTCGCGAGGGATGCCGCGGCGAGGGTCAGCCCCGCCCGGGCAGCCGCACAGAAGGCTGCGAGGACCCTGGATGTCTGCATCGCCATTCCTCGAGAAAATCTCAGTGAATCACCTGAAAGGGCAGCGAGCTCGCGTGCCGGACGCCGGTCTTCGGGTCGGTCACCGCCACCTGCAGGACGTAGTTGCCGGCGTTGAGCCCCGTGGAGTCGAAGGTCGCCAACAGCTTGTCGAGGCCTTGGATGCCGGTGGCCGTGCGCTGCACCTTGGACAGATGGCCCGACACCGAGGACTTGCCGTCGGCCGCCACCACCTGGCCCTGCACCGAGACGTCGCCCTTGCCGAGGTTGTAGGCCACCAGGCAGAGCTTCGCCGTCGATTCGCCGTGCAGGGTGGGGCGGGCGGAAGGCACGTACGGCTGCCCCTCGACGGTGAACGGATAGATCACGCTGGCCTGCTGCCCCTCGTGGTTGTTCTCCCGCACCAGCAACCACTTCTGCCGGTCCTCCATGAAGAACGGAGGGAGCAGCACGGGTTGAGTCTGACCGTAGGCCGGCACCTCGACGCGCGCCGTCTGCACGCCGGTGCGGCCGGTGTCGGCGTTGCGCGCCAGCACCCGCACGTGGTAGGTGCCGGGCGGCAGGTCGAAGTGGCCGTAGTACTTGACGCCGCCGTCGAGCATCGCCTGGCGGCCCTGCTCCTTGCCCAGGTCGAGGTCCACCCGCCGGCTGAAGAAGTCCTTCATCTGCCCCTCGGCGTCGCTGACGTAGCTGTAGAGCTCGAGGTTCAACTTGCTTCCGGTCTGCCCTTCGAGCAGGCTGCGGCCGCCGATCTCGACGATCACCGGCACGTACGAGAGAGCGGCGGTGGCGCGGAAAGGCGCCGCCAGCACGTTGAGGTCGATGTCCCGCTTCGGCGACGCGCTGGCGATGCCGTCGGAGGCGAGGAGGTTCTTCTCCAGCGGATCGAGATCCTTGAACGGCCGCGGCGCGTAATAACCGGCGCGATACGCCAGACGGGCCCCGGAAGGCAGGTTCGTCGCCTTCACCCGCAGCTTGTGATACGAGCCGTCGAGCTTGAGGTCGGAACGCTCGAAGGTCAGCAGGTAGGTGACGCTGGTGCGTTCCAGCACCCGCTCCAGGGGCTCGCGCAGGTTGTTGGCGTCCTTGAACAGCTCGCCTCCCGTCTCGTTGGCGATGTAGAACAGACCCTCCTGGCCGCTGGGCCGCGCGTTCTGGTCGGCGCCGGCGCGCAGACCGCCGATGTCCACCGCCTCGATGACGCAGTCGGCGCGGCGGAACTCCTCGAGCATGCGCTGCAGATTGCCCTGCAACCCGGTGTTGCCGTAGCGGGAGTCGTTGTCCACCATCCAGGTCTGGCCGAACATGATGTTGACGTTGTCGTCCTCGGTCTCCTTGTCGGTGGTCTGGCGGCCGAGCAGCAGCCGGCTGTCGAAACCCTCGGAGAAGTAAAGGACGTGCTTACGCCCCTTCACCGAGTTGAGCGCCTTGGCCATTTCGCCCAGCGCCCGGGAGTAGCCCGCGATCCTGCTGACCTCGAACGACCGCTCGCTGCGCTCGCTCACGTAGCTGATGGTCTTCAGGTAGTCGAGGATGGCCTGGTCTCGCTGGTTCTTCAGGTCGAGGCTGTCGGTAATGTTCTGCGAGGCTTCGCTGGCGGCGCTGGCCGGGGTGTCGACCATGAAGCGCAACGGGTCGGAGACGCGGGTGTCGAGGACCTGGCGGAAGCCCAGGGTGTCGATGGCCCGGGCGAGCTGCGCCCGGTCGGGAGTAAAGGTGATCACCAGCTTCGGCCCCGACTCCATCGAATAGGTCGCCACCGCCGCCAGGTCGGCCGGATGGAGGGAGTGAAGGGCGAAGTCGCGGGCCGCCAGGCGGGCCTTGAGGATCGACGTCGGGCTGGAGAAGGAAAGGTCGAAGAGGAACAGAAAGCGGCGGCGGATGCCCGAAGGCATGTCTTCGGCCGCGCGCCCGGAAGCCGCCCCAGGTACCGCAGACTCGTTGGCGCCTGTCGCCGGGACGTTCTTCAGATCGATCACTTCGAACGAGGAGACCTTCTGCCGTTCGCTGCCGTCGTAGACTTCGAAATCTTCGGCCTTGAGCCCTTGCACCGGCGCGCCGTCGCGGCCGACGACGTTGACGGGCACCTCGACGGCGACGACGTGGGAGGAGCCTTCGAAAACCTCGGCCGGCTTTCGGCTCGGGGCCGGAGCCGCGGCCACCAGGAGCAGCAGCAGGACCGGCAGGAGGCGAGGGGAGGGACGGTTGCAGACGGCTCGAAAAGCTCTCATTGCGGCCTCCTTCGACCTACAAGGACTTTCCATGGTACTCCCGCGCCGGGCTTCCGTACAGCTCGGCGCCAGGAAAGAACGCGTACCAGCCGGCCCAGAAGGCCAGGTGGCCGGGCACGCGGGGCAGCGGCGCGACCGTCGGACCGGCCGCGAGCGGCAGCAGGGCGTCCTCGCCCACCGTCCAACGGCGCCCCTCGCCGTCCACCAGCTCGCCTGCCTCGGAGCCACGCGTGAACCGGCGCTCGCCGCGGCGGTAGGCCCGTACCGCTCCGGACTCCGGATCGGCCACCACGACCACCGGCTCGTCGCCCAGCCGGTCGTCGACCACCCGCTCCGCCAGGAGCTTCCGCACCGGGTACGCTTTGGCGCGGCCACCCAGGCGCAAGGCGAAAACCTCGGACCCGGCGTCGAGGGCGTTGCTGCGCGGGCCGCCGGGCCCGGTGGGGAAAGAGACGCCGGCCCGCTTGCGCGCCGCGGCACCCGGCTGGTACTCGAAGCCGGAGCGCTGCTCCATGTCGCGATCGAGGGCGAGCACCGTCGTCTCCGGATGCCGGTGCCGCCAGTCCTGCCACGTGGTCACCGTCACCGGCAGTACGGCGAGCCCTTGCACGGGCGCCGGACCGCCCGCGAGCCGCCCGATGACCGGCTCCCCGGTGAGGTTGGCCCACAGCGACCCGGTCTGGCGGTCCACCATCAGCTTGTTGGCACGGTAAAGCAGGCCGGAGGTGCCGAAGGTGTACGCCTCACCCGGGCCTGAGCGGGTCGAGTAGAGAACGCCCGAGCCGCAGAGGGAGGAGTAGGAGAGGGTGACCGGCTCGCCGCCCACCACGTCGTTGACGATCTCGTGCCAGTCGACGATGCGCAGGGGGTAGGCCCGGGTCTCGCCGCCGAGGCTGACGCCGTAGACGCGTTCCGCACCGGTGAGATAGCCGGCCTCCGCCGCCGGCACGTGGGCCGGGCGGTCGAGGGTCGGGATCCCCTCGACCGGGACGCCTCCCCAAACCACCTCTTCGAGGCGGATGCGCACCGGAGCGCCCTCGTAGAGCAGCGACAGGAAGCGGCGATCGATACGGGCCAGGAGGCCGGCCTTCCACGCCAGGTACCCGGGCCGCGCGGCGAGGTCGGGCCGGCGGGCCAGCAACGCCGCCCAATCGTGATAACGCTCGCCCGCCTTCTCTCCGGTCAGGGCGACCAGCACCGCCAAAGCTTCCGCCCGGTCATTGCGCGGCAGGAAGAAGTAGGCGTCGACGAGGCCCGGAACGAGTGAACGGTCGCCCGATTCCTGGAGCTGGCGGGCGGCGGCGTGCCGCTCCAGGTCCGAGCCCGACATCAGGCGCGCCAGCAGGCCGTAACCGTCCGCGGCTGCCGCCAGGGCGTGGGAACCGGCGGGCAGGACGAGGAGCAGGGGAAGAACGGCTGCCCACCCGGGCCGCAGCCACCAAGGCCGGCGGAGTGTGCTGCGCCAGCTCACTGTCCCAGCATTCGGGCGTATTGAAGGGCGTCACGGTTGGTGGCGTCCAACTTGAGCGCCCGCCCCAGGTAGTGCCGCGCCTTTTCCAGGTCCCCGATCGCCAGGTAGACCTTCACCAACCCGAGATGGACTTCCGGCAGGTCGGCGTCGAGCCGCAGAGCGCGGGTCATGTAGTCGAGGGCCTTGTCGTTCTCGCCGCGGGAGAGGGCGACCTCGCCCTGGTAGATGAAGAAGAAGGGGTTGGCG
>DATIOS010000405.1:0-11057 GCA_035472915.1 Thermoanaerobaculia bacterium | reverse complement strand
GAGGAGGATGGCGAGGCGGGCGGCCTCGATTTTGGATTTTGGATTTTGGATTTTGGATTCCTCGGAAGGGAAACCTCAGCCGGCGGCGGGAGCCTCGGGGGACTCGGGGCCGAGGTCGTAGACGACGCCGGCTCCCCCCTTCTGGAGGGTGCCGATGAGCCAGCTCTTCTGCCCCACGGAGCGCAGAAGGCTGAGGACCTCGGCGAGGCCAGCCGGGTCCACCGCCAGGATCATGCCCACCCCCAGGTTGAAGACGCGGAGCATCTCCTCCAGCTCCACGTTCCCCTTCTCCTGCAGGAAGTGAAAGAGCTCGGGGACCGGCCAGCTCCCAATTCGGATGATGGCGTGGGTGTCCGCAGGGAGGATGCGCGGCAGGTTGTCCGTGATGCCGCCGCCGGTGACGTGGGCCATGCCGTGGAGAGCGACGTTGCCGAGGAGAGGACGGATCGCCTTCAGATAGGAGAGGTGAGGCGCGAGGAGGACCTGGCCCACCGTCTTCTTCTTCTCCCAGGGCGCCGGGTCGGCGATGCCGAGAGCCTCCTGCTCGAAGACGATCTTGCGGGCGAGAGAGTAGCCGTTGGTGTGGAGGCCCGACGAAGGGAGGCCGACCAGCACGTCGCCGGCCCGCACCTTGGAGCCGTCCAGCACCTTCGGGCAGTCGACGAGGCCGACGATGAAGCCCACGAGCTCGTAGTCGCCCGGCTGGTAGAACCCTGGCATCTCGGCCGTCTCGCCGCCGAGGAGGGCGCAGCCGTTCTCCCGGCAGCCGTCGGCCACGCCGGAGACGAGCTCCTCCATCTTCTCCGGGTCGAGCACTCCGGCCCCCAGGTAGTCCATGAAGAAGAGCGGCTCGGCGCCCTGCACCAGGATGTCGTTGACGCAGTGGTTGACCAGATCGCGGCCCACCGACGAGTAGTCCCCCGCCATTTTCGCCACCACCAGCTTGGTCCCCACGCCGTCGGCTGAGGCCACAAGGACGGGCTCGGTCATGCCCTGAAGATCCGGCCGGAAGAGACCGCCGAAGCTGCCGATCTCCGACAGGACGCCCGGCGTGAACGTGGATTTCGCCAGCTTCTTGACGCGGGCGAGCCCCTTCTCCTGGGCGTCGATGTCGACGCCGGCGGCGGCATAGACGGAGGGCTTGGGGGCGCTCATCAGCCAGAAACTATACCAGCGCCTCGCACCGCCTTACGGAGGCTCGGACTCGTTCGCTTCAGTCCACCGGCCGCAGAAAGCCGTAATAACGGCCCATCCAGTAGGCGAGCAGGTAGTCCGCGCCGGGGTAGACAAGAACCTGCGGGCCTGAAGGCAGCGGCGACAGGCCATTGCAATATCCCTGCAGGTCGGCAGGTATCCATGAGCTCTCCGTCAGCGGCTGGCAGCAGATCATGAAGGGGCTCTGCTGCCAGAGGAAGTCCTGCGGACAGCGCTGGTTCAGAGGGTAGGCGCTCTCGGCCCGCGGAGCGAATAGGATTCGGCTGGGGTCCACCTTCTCGTTGAAATGGTAGAGATCGAGCGAGAACGGATTCAAGCTTTTCGCAGGGGGCGGCACGACCGGGTGCAGGTAGTTCGGCGGCCCTGGAAAGTCGCTCAAGGCTTGGCGGTCGCTCGCCAGAGTCCGCGTATTGGCCCGGCCGCGCAGGGCCATGGCGGTATAGTCGAAAAAGACGTTGTCCGATCCGCGCACCCAGCGATAGGAATTCTTATTCAGCGAGTCCAAATAAGCTCGCCGGCGGTGGCCGTTCGGCTCGAGCCGTACCAGATTGTAATAGTTGATGAAGTTGAGATTGAAGCCGTAGTACTGCATGTATTGGTTCAGCCACTCGGTGCCGAGCGGAGTGATGGTAAGCTGAACGGCCACGACGTCCCGGACCTCCTTCTCATACCAGCCACAGGCCGGCTCGCGCCCGGCTGCGGAGGCGGAGAGCAGCCAGCTCAATTTCTCGTACGGCTCGACGAAGGCGGCCGTGCCGCCGGAGGGCTTGCCGTCCGGACCGCGGATGATCCAGAACGAGTCATGCAGAGCGGTAACGATCTCGGTCATGTCGTCGCGGATCCTCTGGCGCAGCTCCGGGTCATCGATCAGACGCTCCGCGATTCCCATGCCGTAGAACCAGCCCGAGTACTGGTCCCGACTCGTGCCGCCCAGCCAGAAGACCGGCGTGCCGTCGGGCGCCGTGCCGGTGGTGCAGCCATTGTTGGTAGAACAGCATAGATTGGCCGGATCCGTGGCCGTGCCTGGGGGGCAGCACGGCGAACCGTGAAGGAAGACAGACTCTTGGGAGAGGGGAGCGGCGAAGCGGGCGATCAGCCCCGGCGTCTGGGTGACGTGCAGGAAGAAGTCGAGGGTGCGGGCGGCGGCGCGGGCATTCCCGAGCGCCTGCCGCTTCTCCTCCGGGTCGCTCACCGTGGCATAGCGGAAAGCCTCGGCCGCGAGATAGGTCCCCGTCCAGATCGCCGAGTCCTGCAGGTCGTCATAGCCAATCACATTTTGATAGCTCGCGTCCGCAAAGATCACGTTCGCCACACCCCCATAGGGCTCGGGCCGCAGCTTTCCCTGGTACCAACGGTCGTAGTCGAGAGCCTTGGCGTGGAGCGGACCGCTCCCGGCTCCCGCTGGGGGCGGAGCCTGCGGCCTGCCGTCCGGACAGTATGGAGGTCCATACAAAGAGCACCCCGAGAAGCACAGCACCACGGCGAGCCGCCAGACCGAATGTCTCGGCATGAAATATCTCCTCTTTCAGTAGCGCTTCAACTGTACCAGATCACTCGCCTCAGAGACCATGGGGCAGTCGCCGGCCCCCAGTCCGGAACCTGTGTCGGACGACGTCGAACTATGTCGGCGACACGTCGAGTCGCCGCCAACGGCAAGAGTTCGCCCCGATGGAGCGCGGTGGCAGACCTGTTGCAAGCTGGGATGAACGCCGAACGAGCAAGTCCTCGATCCCTGTGAACTGTGCCGCCCCTCCCGGCCGGAGTGGCGGCAATGAAAGGAGACCCTATGTCCACGTCCCTCGATCTCAGCTATGACCCCACTACGGGATTCTTCACTCTCGGCAACCAGTCAAGCACGCTGTCAAGCCCGATCACGGGAGGCTTTCAGATTCCGTTGTCTGCGACCGGAACGATCCAAATCAATGCCGTCGGCAACATTCAATTCATGCCCCCCGCTCCGCTGGGTCCACTGCCCTTCAATACGGTTCTGAGCTTCGACGGAAACGAGGGCGCGCTCCTCACCGCCTTCAACAGCGATTCCGTCGAGATCACGGTCTTCGATCTCCCCGGACGGGACAGGGTCCTCGGTTTCGTGCTCTTCGTCGTCTACACCGGCCCAGGCGGTTTGGTCAATGGGATCGAGACTCCGCCCATCTTCATCACCCAGGACTCTTTCGATCCCGTTGAGCTCACTCTCAACTATAAAGCGGACACCGGTCAATTCACCTTCAGCCCCGCCGAAGGACTCGAAATACCCGTCGAAAAAGGTTTGATTCTCTTTCGGCTGGGCACGTCGTTGAGTACCCAGGGACCCCGGACGACCGTCAATCTGAACGACAACGGCGGCTCGATCCAATTCGTCGAGCCATGGGTCATCTTCACGCCGTTGAACGCCGCGACGCTGCATTCCCACAGCGCCACGCAGGTGCAGTTCGACAGGGATTTTGTGGACGGCACGGGAGTCGGCGTGAACTTCGTGATTCAGGTGAGCTCAGAGAGCGGTCCCATCGCGACGGTCATCTCTCCCGATCCCCTCATCCTCGACAAGCAGATCGGAACGGGAGGCGAAACTTTCCCAGCCTCTTAGTTACAACGACGTCTCGGACCGGCGCTGCTCCAGGAGACTCCGAAAGCTTTGATCCGTGCGCAGGGGGTCGAACCAGGGGAGGTCGAAGCTTCGCGGTTCGACACCCTGCCGAAGCGCCTCCGTCGCGTTGTAGAGGGCTGCGTTGCGGTCACCGAGGAGGAGGTAGACCAGGGAGATTTCGTAGGACGACTGGGCGGTCACGGGAGCCAGATGGAGGATCTCCTGGACCTCCGCCACCGCCGCCGGTCCCTGTTTGAGGTGTGCCAGGGCCTGGGCGCGGGCCGAGAGGACCTCGACGTCGGCGCTCGGCTGGCGGGTGCCGGCGAGAAGCCGCCGGTAGGTCGCCTCCGCCTCCACCCGCTTGCCCTCCAGCAGCAGGGCGTCGGCGAGATTGAGCTGGATTCCCGCGTTCCTGGGCGCCCCTGCCAGTGCGCGCCGAAAGCTCTCCTCCGCCTCGCCATAGCGGCCGAGCACCAGTTGGGCGAAACCGAGGTTCGACAGCTCGGTCATTTCCGGGTTCCGGCGGACCAGGCCGCGGTAGAGCTCCAAGGCCCGCTCGACGCTGCCGTGCAGCAATTCGATCTGCGCCAGCTTGGACTCCGCGTCGTAGTGCTCGGGATAGCGTGCCAGCAGCCGATTGAGTTGGTTGCGAGCCGCGGCGAACCGGCCCAGGCGATACTGCGCGTCCGCCAGAAAGAAGAGATTGCGCCAGGACGGATGGCGGCGGACGGCGGTCTCGAACAGCGTCACCGACTTCTCGGGCTTGCCCATCGCCGAGAGCAGGCGGCCCCGGGCCACGAGGATACCGGGGTCGCCCGGCAAGAGGGCTTCGAGCTGGCGCAGCGAGCTCTCCGCCTGATCGAAGCGCCTGGCGCGCAGGGCCAATCCGAACTCGCCGAGGAGCGGACGGGTGTCCTCCGGCACCAGCCGGCGAGCCTCCTCCAGCACCGCCGTTCCACGGTCGAGCTCCTCCGGATCCCGGCTTTCCGTGTACCGCGCCTCCCGCACCTCGCTCTCGAATTGATAGGCTTCCACGAAACGCGGAGAAGTCCTGCGCAGCGCCGCCAGCCGAGCGAAAAGCGTGCCGGGGGAAAAACCTTTCTGGCGCAGGTCGTAGGCCCGCCTCAGGCGCAGGTATTCGGCATAGTCCTCGGGACTCGCCTCGGCGCCGTTCCAGCCCGCAACGATCCGGCGCTCCGCATACAGCTTCCGGAGATATCCCTGGACGACGGCCGGCACCAGCGGCAGTTGATCGATCGCCAGGCTGAAGCTCTCTGTCCGGAGGAGCCGGCCGTCTTCGCCCGCCGCACGGCTCAGCGAAATCTGGCAGACCTCAGCCGGGCAATCGAGCCGGGCCGACAGCACCTCGTCGCCGGCGGTCGCGCGGGCGATCTCGCGGGGACCACCCTTGACGGCATCCACCTCTCCCGGGCTCAAGGCCCTGACTCCCTCCAGAGAGAGGAGGCCGCGCAACAGACTCTCCCGCAGACCGGTCGCCAACAGCACGACCGCTTCGCGATCGGTCCCTGGCCCCATCTCCGGTTTCGGTACCGCCACGTAGGTCGCGGGCCCGGAGACCGCGGGCGCCGCCGGTTTGCGGCCGGGCGCCACGCCCGGCCGCGCCTGCCGCCAGAGCAGGGCCACCGCGAGAACGGCTAGCAACAGGGCCACGATCGCCCACCGCAGGACTGGCGGCGCGATCGTGTAGCTTCGCGAGGACGACAGCACGGCGGTCTGCGGCATCGCCGCGTCACGCAAGGTCGCCACGGCTTCCGTGTTTCCGGTTTCAAACTTCGCGAGCGTCGACGCCACCTCTCGCGGGCTTTCGGGCCGGCGGGCCGGTTCCTTTTCCAGGAGTCGGTCCACCAGATCGGACAGCCCCACCGGAATCCCGGCACCAAGCTCCCGCAGGGGCGTCTGCCGGTGAGTGCAAAGCCGCGTCAGCGTCTCCAGAGTCGAGCTGCCCTCGAAGGGCGACCTCCCGCTCAGCATCTCGTACAGGAGCAGACCGAAGGAGAAGAGGTCGGAACGGGCGTCGAGGGGCAGGCCCTGGGCCTGTTCGGGGGACATGGAGCGGAAGGTCCCCAGCACGCGATGATCCTCGGTCAGGGAGACCTCTCCTTCCAGCCGCTTGGCGAGGCCGAAGTCGAGAATCTTGGCTCTCCCCTCGGCGGTGATCATCACGTTTTCAGGCTTCAGATCGCGATGGATGAGCCCCTTGGCATGCGCGGCCGCCAGGCCCTCGGCGATCTCCCGTCCGATCCGCACCGCTTCGCTCACCGGCAGCGGGCCGCGGGCTATCCGGCGGGCCAGGGCCTCGCCCTCGATGAGCTCCATGACGATGGCGTCGCTCTCGCCGGTCTCGACGATGTCGTGGATCTGGACGATCGACGGATGGGAGAGCGCCGCCGCCGCCCGGGCCTCACGGCGAAAGCGCTCGCGGGCCACCGGTTTCTCGGTGTGCTCGGAGCGGATGAGCTTGACGGCCACGCGACGATCCAGGCGATGGTCGTAGGCCTGAAACACCTCGCCCATCCCGCCGGCCCCAAGCCGCTTTTCGAGCGTGTAGGGGCCGATCCTCTGAGGCAGCGTCGCCATGATCAGGTCAGAGTCAGCCCATCCCGAGTTGCGTCATGCGGCGCTGAAGCCCCCGCTTGGAGACCTCGAACGTCGCAACCATGGCGTCGAGATCGCCGCCGCACCGCTCCCGGCACTCCTCAATTTCCTCCCGCGAGAGATCGACGGCCTTGCGGATTCGCGAGCTCTTCTCGATCCGGTCGTAGAGCGAGCCGCGGGAGATGCCGAGCTCGGCCGCCGCCCGCTGAATGCGCCAGCGGTGGGCGCGCAGGGCGGCGATCAGCTCGTCGTCGGTGACTTCCTCGGAAGGCCGATAGCGCTTGCGCGACTCGCGGGCCGGCGGGGCCGAGCGCTCACTGCGCGTCGGCTCGTCGTCCACCGCCACCGTTCGGGCCGCCTCCTGGAAGAGCGGCTCCGCCTGGAGCCACATGCCGGGCTCGCCAGCGTCGCGGCCGGCGATGACGAGTTGGCGCGCGGCGTTTCTGAGCTGGCGCACGTTGCCCGGCCAATCGAGCTCGGCGAGGCGGGCCACCAGGCCGGCAGGGACCCACGGGCGCCCTTCCGGCGGTGTCGCAAGACGGCCGGCGTCCCCGTGGCCTGCGAGCTCTTCTCGAAGGAAGTGGAAGAACAGCCGGCCGAAGTCGTCCCGGCGCTGGCGCAAGGGAGGCACCCGGATCTCATAGCCGGCGAGCCGATGGACGAGAGGAGCGCGGAACCGCCCCGCCTGCACCGCCCGTTCGAGGTCGGAATCGGTGGCGGCGATGAGGCGCACGTCCACGCGGCGCGTCTCCTCGCTGCCCACCGGCTGGATCTCCTGCGTCTCCAGGACGCGCAGGAGGAGGACCTGGACCTCCGGCGGCGTCTCCCCCACCTCATCGAGAAACAGCGTACCGCCGTCCGCCCGCTGGAAGTAGCCGTCGCGCTTGCGCTCCGCTCCCGTATAGGCGCCGCGGGCGGCGCCGAACAGCTCGGCCGCCGCCAGGGTGGCCGGTACCGCTCCCATGTTCACCGCAAAGAAGGGACGTGATCGCCGGGGGCTCGCCTCGTGCAACGCCTGGGCCACCAGCTCCTTGCCGGTGCCGGTTTCACCGCGCAACAACACCGCGACGTCGAGCGGCGCGACGCGCCGGATCTCCCGCCGGAGCTGTTGCATCGCGGCACTCTCGCCCACCAGGCCGAACGACGGCTGATCGGCCTGCCCCAGCGGATCGAGCAGCGAGAGAAGGAGAGCGACACGATGGGCCAGGAGGAGGACCACGCCCCGCTCGACCTCGGCAGCCGAAAAGACGCGCTCCCCCGCGACGGGTTGGCTGCCGGCCGTCACCGCCGTGGCGGCCTCCCGGCAGTCGAGGACGATGGACCCCGGCTCGGGACCGGGGGTCAGCCTCAGGGGCTGCCGGCTGAGGAAAGGATCGGCCAGGGGGCGCAGAACGCCGCCTCCTGGCGCGGAGAACCGCGGCTCGCGGCGGGAAACGGGCTCCTCACGCCCGGCCGGCAGGCCTGCGAGGAACACCCTGTCCCCCACTCGCTGAGCGTCGGGATGGGCGAGGACCGTTAGGCCCGGGACCAGCAAAGAGGCGACGGGTGACCCGCCTCCGCTGTCCCCGCGGGTATCGGCCTGCAGCAACCGCTGCAGCGCCTCGCTGTCGTTCGGCACGTAGCGAAGTGTAGCGTCATTCTCTGTGATTAAGGAAGTTCCCCGAAAGATGAAAGCGAAGACAGTGGCGAGCGCCTACGAGGGGCGGTCTGGGCGCCGGAGTAAGCGCCATGCCCAAAGACAGAGGGCTGCGGCAGCCACAGTGATCAGGACGTACCACGGATCGGTTGCCAGGCCTCCCCCCTCTGTAATCATCCTCAAGATATGTGCAAATGTGAGGAGACCAAAGAGAATGCCGGTGGTCATCACGTAGAGCTTCACAGCAGCGCCTCCCGTGTGAGCTGAGACATTTGCCTATCGTGAAGGAATCCTGGTAGTCTTCCACTGAACGACAGCGCGGAGGGTAGAGACGGCCGTTGTGCTTGTCAATACCGCCGCTATCTCTCGCCGAGCTCAACAGGGCGAAATTCGCGCGAACCTCCCGATTCATTGTTTCACCGCCTTTTTCAACCTCGTTTGCCCTGAAACATTGTTCAACCCCTTTTTTCATGCCAATTTGGCGCCGGAGATTGAAAAAGCCGGAAAAACAATGGAGCACGGCGTGAAACTTTGTTTTTCCTGGTCGAACAATGTTTCAGGAGCTGAAAGTCTGTATCAGAACGTCCCAGGCTGAATCGCGTGGGGAAAACGGCGATCACGGGAAAATAGGGCCGGACAGCAGCTGGTAGGCTGGATCACGGCTTCCAGGAGTGAAATAGCAGGAGTCAGCCTGAATCAGCACTTGGAAAACGCGAAGCCGGATCGCTATGCGGTCTGAGGCCGTGGTTCTCAGCCACTCGAATTGGAGTCGATACCCAGCCTCAATTGCCGTCCTCAGGAACGCACGACTTCGTAGCGTAGCCGAACGACGCCGTCGGGGTACTTTCTGGATGAGCGCAAGTGTAGCGGCATGTCCCGATGCCGCGGCGCCACGAGTGGAATACCCTCGCCGATGAAGACAGGAATGACATGGATGTCGAACTCATCGATCTCGCCGGCGTCGAGGAAAGAGGCGATCAACTCTCCGCCTCCCATCATCCAGATGTGTTTTCCCGGCGTCGCCCGAAGACGCTGCGCAAAGGCTTTCACCGGCTCGGATACCCACTCCATGCCCGATGCCGCCCGTTTGCGAGGCTTCCGCGAGAAAACGTAGTTCGTGAGCTTGGCGTCGAACATCTCGCCCTTCTTACCATTCTTCTTGATATAGCTGAGAAGCCAGTCGTAGGTCTTACGTCCCCACAGGATCGTGTCGATCGTCGGGTAGAACGCACGCATGCCGTAGTCGACTGTGCGAGGCCGGCGATTCAGCCATTCGACGTCGCCGTCGGGTCTGGCAATGTAGCCGTCGGCGCTCGTTGCGATGTAGACAATTATCTTTCGGCCTGCTCTCATCACGCATCTCCAACTTGCGGGTAGAGGTGACGATTTTCTCTTATCTCCTTTTCCTGGCGCAACTTAAGCGTAGCCTACCGCTCAATCGGAATTCGCGTCAATGCCTCGCCCGGTCTTCCCGACAGGGCGAGGCGGGTTGAATCAGCAGGTCGTGGGGCAGGTCGAGAAGTTTACGATAGCGAGGAATCTATCCACCGGGGACAAGCCGCCATAGCTGACACGCACCACCGTCATAGGATGAGCCAGGGTTCAGGCTGATCCTAGTCGAGCAGTGGTCAGCGTCCAGGTATTGTCCGTTGACCTTCAGCTGGAGTCGATAATAAGAGTTCCTGTGGTCTTGGGCCGCAGCGCCATTGACCAGAAACAAGAATAGCCCAGCCGCGAAAGACACGATGGCCACAAGCAGCTTGGTGAATGACAAAGAGGAAGATACGGGAGGCGACGCGCCTAAGATTCTCATGGCATTTGCTCCTCGAAGGTTGATACTGCGTTTACTGAGTCCTCCGCCTTCGAGCAGTCGAGATTGAGAGGCACTCCATTCTCAAGTAGCGCTCCCGGCGGCGCATTTTGTTATACGCGGCCGATGCCGATGATCTGACAGTGCTATATCCCTCAACGTAGTCTTCGAAGATCGCCGCGATCCGGGGGAAGCGCCTCGCCACGTTCCCGGATCCCATGCCCAGACCGTTGCAGGGTCAAGGCGAGACGGCGGGCAAGCTCTCCCTATGAGATCCCCTGCCGGCGCCGAGCGGCTCGACAAGGACAGTGGAGTCGGACCCACGTAGGCACCCCATCAAATCTGCTGCGATGCTTCACGAGGAGCCTGTCGGAAAACCTTCCCCGGGCATGCGAACGGGGTGGAAGGGTCAACACCCCTCTGTCAATCTATCCACCGGCCCAACGGGTCGGGAGACCCCAGCCCAAGGCTGAGGCCGGAGGCCGATGCCCTGGGGGAAAAGGCACCCCATCCCTGCGGCCTGAATGGCCGCGAGAACCTGGCTTGACAGACCGGCAGACGAGTGCTTGAGGTACCGCCACCATGCCTCAATCCCTTTCCAAACTCTATGTTCATCTCATTTTTTCGACGAAGGACCGCAGCCGAACCCTGCCTGACGAGGTTCGCCCCGACCTCCATGCCTATATGGGCGGCACACTCAAAGGCCTCGTTCCCCGATCGAAATCAACACCGAGCCCGACCGCTTGCACGCCTTGTTTCTTCTCGCACGGACCGCGGCGCTGAGCGACGTCGTCGACCACCTCAAGAAGAGCTCGAACGACTGGCTTCGCAATCGGGGCCCTGAATTCGAGAGGTTTCTTCTGGCAGGCGGGATTCGGGGCGTTCTCGGTGAGCCAATCGCAGGTCGAACACGTGTGGGCCTACATCCGCAACCAACGCGTCATCACCTGACGTCAACCTCTCCTTGCCGAGCTTCATTTTGTTTCAGCAGTCTCACGGTACCATGGCCAGAATTTGTCGACCTTCTTTTGCATCCGTGTACCTACCATTCCTTGGCCTTCGGCTTCGCTCCCAAAGCGAAGACCTCTCTGTCCCAATAAGAGATACCTAAACCCCTTCGGGAGTTCCCCCGGCTCTGCCGGGGTGGCAGTAGCCGTTTGACATTTCCAGACGTGTCCATCGTGGAGACTTCC
>DATIOS010000404.1:0-2617 GCA_035472915.1 Thermoanaerobaculia bacterium | reverse complement strand
GCTTTGCCGGTCGGGGCGAGTTCCTGCCAGTTCCGGACGGCATTGCCGCTTCGGGAGACGCCGTCTCGAAATCGCCGAGAATATTTGTCGGGCGTCGGGAAGGCTCCTTTCCAAGTCATGGCAGAGATAGAGCGCCGTCGGACACCCGCTCGGCGATGAGCTGGGCGAGCTCGGCTAGCTCCTGCGCCTCCTTGGGATTGCGGTGTGCCAGGGCGGCGCTTTCGGCGGCGACTCTCTCGCTCAGCTCCCGGCTCCAATACTCCTCCAACTCCTCGACCAGAACCCGGCGCTGCGCGGCGGTACACGCTTCCAACTGAGCCCAGAGGTCTTCCGGCTCGGCGCGATCCTCGGCCGGCGGGTGCACCTCGAACATCGGCTCGAGGATCACGTCGGTTGCCATCCGGACGATCGCGAGGAGCTCGGCGGCGGTGCCCTGCGCAAAGATGCGATCGGCGCGCGAGCTTCCCCGGACTGCAGCCCGGTACAAGCGGATGGACTGGAGGAGGAAGTCGAGCAGCTCGACGGGGAAACCGGCCGCCACGGCTGCCTTCTCCAGATTCTTCCGCGGCGTTGCCTTGACGCCGCGCTCATATTCCGAAAGCTGGCTCGCGTTGATGCCGGCGAAGCGGGCGAACTCTCCCTGCTCCATGTAGAGGGAATGGTGGAACAGAAGCATCGCCAGCCTCGCGACGGGATCATTCGCCTCGGGATCGTTCGCCGTGTTGGCCGCCATGTCCACCTCCGCAGTGATGTAGCATTGCTCAATCAACAGGAAGTCCACCCGATTTCAGGCACCATAGCCCCCGAGAGGCTTCGGCCCCCCGGCCATGGAGACCGCAGGCGGCCTGCCTCCCGGAAAGGAACCGGACATGCGAAATCTTCGCAGCGCAGCCGTGTTGGCTCTTCTCGTGCTGATCCTCGGAGTCCCCGCAGTCTTTGCCAAGGATCTCCGCCCTTCCCAGACGCAGGCTAGGCACGCTGAATCGAGCAGCGCGTGGCTTGGGAATCTGTGGATCTTCGTGACGCGCTTCTTGCCTGCTGGAGGCGCCTGTTTGGCAGGTGACGAGGGCTGCAGGATCGATCCCTGGGGAATCAAAACAAGCCAGAACACGGACGCAGGCTGCAGGATTGACCCGCTGGGCGCCTGCACACCAACCCAGAACACCGACGAAGGGTGCCGGATTGATCCCTTGGGTCTTTGCATTACCAGCCAATAGGTTGGAGAGCTCAGCAGGGGCCGAAGCGTTCACCGAGCTTCGGCTCCTTCCTTTTCCACGAATCGCAGCTCCGGGTCGTGCTGCACGCGGTAGAGATATTTTACGACCCGCCGCGCCAGGTCCGCAGTGGCAGTCTCCCGCCTCGCAGCGTCGCAGAACAGTTGAAGGGCGGCGAGAGGCTCCCGCTCGATCTTCAGAGTCCGGAAGATCGTCAACATCTCTTCGGCCATCGCGCGGACCTCGGCGGTGCGGCCCTGCCCCAAGTGGAGCAACGCCAACTCCAGGCTCACGAGAGCGTAATCGAAGGCCAATTCACGCTGCCTGAAAACCCGCCGCACTTGCTCGAAGGTGCCGCGTGCGTCGTCTATCCGTCCGAGCCCGGCTTGCACTTTTGCTCGCAGCCAGACCGACCGTGTTATGTCGAGCTCGCCCATCTTCTCCGCAAGGGCTCGAACCTCCGGAAGGTTTTCCTCGGCCTCCTCAAACCTTTCCAGATCACAAAGATCAACGGTGAGATTGAATCTCAGGCCGAAGGCGTTACGCGGTTCCCGGGCGGGGTCGATTAATGGAGCTGCCTCGAAGAGTGCCGCCGTCGAAGCGCCCGTATTTCCGAGAGCATCGTGAAGGTTCGCTTTGGAAATGAGAATTTTTCCTCGTAGCTCGCCCTGATCCAACGCCAAGGCCTCGTCGATGCGCTTCAGGGCCTCGGAAAATCGCCGCTGACCGCGGCGAAGGGATGATTCGATCCAGGGTAGCCAGGCCTCGTTCAAGAACCCCGGATCGCTCGCGGCTCCCGCCTCGAACAGCTTTCGTGCGCGGGCTATGGCTTCGTCGGAGCCGGGCAAGTTGTTGCAGGCGCGGCGGGCGTTGCCGATGAACAGCCAAGCGTAACCCGCCAGCCGCTCACGCCAAAGCCTGTCTCCACGAACCTTCTCGGCGATCAGCAGTGCGAGCTCGGCCAGCTCCAGCGCCTCCCGCGGATGGTTCGGCGCTTTGGCGACGCTCTCGGCGGCCACTCGCTCCATCAAGGCCCAGGTCCGGAACCTCATCCCCTTCTCCACCAGGAGCCGCCGCTCGGCGGGCGAGCGCGGCAGGAGCCGGCTCCATAGAAGCTCGGCGTCTTGTCGAGCCTTGAGGGCAACGCCCTCAACGGTCAGCAGCGTGAGAGTCGAGCGTGTGAAGTCGGTCGCCAGCTTGCCGGCCCGGGCGACGATGGCCTCGACCTTGCGCTGAGTCTCGGAACGGGGATCCGCCGGGTCTCGCGGCGCCCGGCCTGCGGCACGGTTGCCCGCCATGCATTCGAGGGTCGCGTCGATCCGTTCCGGCGGCAGCCCCATGAAGGCGGCGAGGCGCTCCAGCGTTTCGCGTCTGAGCGTCCTTTTCCCTCTCTCATAGTCGTT
>DATIOS010000403.1:0-3219 GCA_035472915.1 Thermoanaerobaculia bacterium | reverse complement strand
CTGGCGGGCGGGAGTCCGCTATTCGCACGATTGCGGGAGCGGGCCGTGGCGGCAGGCGCCGTCCTTCTCGCCCTGCTCCTCGCCGGCTGCGGCCGGGGCAGGGCGCCCGAGGCGACGGGCGATCTCCTGGCTCAGCCGTGGCCGGAGATCGAGCGGCAGGCGCGGGGGCAGACGGTGACGCTCGCCATGTGGATGGGCGACCCGTATATAAACAAATACATCAACGAGTACGTGGCGCCCAACCTCAAGCAGCGCTACGGAATCAACCTCAACGTCGTCAGCGCCCAGGGCGGCCAGATCGTGTCGATGCTGATGACGGAGATCGAGGCCCACAAAACGCAGAGCAACGTCGACCTGATGTGGATCAACGGCGAGACCTTCTACCAGCTCCGCCAGATCGACGCCCTGTTCGGACCCTTCACCGAGAAGCTTCCCAACGCGAAGTCCATCGACTTCAAAAACCCCTTCATCGGCTACGACTTCCAGCAGGAAGTGAAGGGATACGAATGCCCGTGGGGGAACGTGCAGCTCGCGATCATTTACAACAGCGCCCGGGTGCCGGAACCGCCCAGGACTCGCCAGCAGCTCGCCGCCTGGGTCAAGGCCCACCCCGGCCGTTTCACCTTCGACAACACGTTCACCGGCATGACATTTCTGAAATCGTTGCTGATCGACCTGGCCGGTGGTGCGGGCGCTCTCGACGGACCGTTCGACGAGGCGAAATACCAGCGGCTGTCGGCCCAGCTTTGGGATTACCTCAACGGCATCAAACCCTATTTCTGGAAGCAGGGCGAGACCTTCCCCGCCAGCGTGGCCCAGGTCCACCAACTTTTCGCCGCCGGCGAGGTGGACAACAAGGTGCTCCAGGGGCTAATGCCGGAGACCTCCCGCGCCTACGTGCTGGACACCGGCACGATTCAGAACACCCACTACATGGGCATCGTCAAGCGGGCGCCGCACCTCGCGGCCGACTTGGTGATGGTGAATTTCATGATCTCGCCCGAGGCCCAGTACGAAAAGCTCAAGCCCGCCGTCTGGGGCGACGGCACGGTGCTCGACGTCAGCCGGCTGTCCATGGATTGGCAGGCGAAGTTTGCCGACGTACCGCAGCGGCGTTTCAGCCCGAAGCGCGTGGATATCCAGCCGAAGGCGCTGCGCGAGCCTGCGTCGGAGTACATGATCCGGCTCTCCGACGACTTCCGGAAGTACGTCCTTGAGAAGTAGATCGGGCACCTTGGGGCTGGCGGCGTTCCTCGCCGTGGCCGTGCTGCCCATCGGCGCGAGCCTGCTCTACGCCCTGCTCTACAGCGTGGGGCTCGCCGGCTTGCTGGCCGAAGGCTTCAACGGCAGGCACTGGCTCGCCGTGCTCGGCAGCGGCGAGATCTGGTCGTCCCTGGCTTTGAGCGTCTGGGTGGCGGCGGCGGTCGTCGCGGCCGGCACCGTGCTGGGTCTCGCCCTGGCGCTCGGGTTCCGCGGCACTCTCGACCGCGGCGCCTTGGGCATGGCCCTCTATCTGCCGCTGGCGCTGCCGGGTGCGGTGGCGGCGTTCTTCGTCTTCCAGATGCTGACCGGCGGCGGTTTCATTGCCCGGATGCTGCTGCGGTTGGGGTTGCTCTCCGATCCGTCGCGCTTTCTGCCGCTGGTGCAGGACCGCTGGGCGGTAGGCATCATCCTCGCCCACACCCTGCTCGCGGCGCCGTTTCTCGCCCTGCTCTTCGCCCGGCTGTACGAGAGCGAGCGGGTGGGAGAGCTCGCGGCCCTCTCCCGCGCGCTGGGAGCCAGCCGGCGGCAGAGCCTTTGGCGGGTGGAGGTGCCGATCCTCCTCCACGCGGCGGGGACGAACCTGGCGCTGCTCTTCATCGTAGTCCTCGGTTCCTACGAGATCCCGCTGCTGCTGGGCCGCCAGGCGCCGCAGATGCTCTCGGTGCTGACGATGCGGAAATTCGCCCTCTTCGACCTGCGGCAGAAACCCGACGCCTTTGTGGTGGCGCTGCTCTACACGGGACTGGTGATGGCGCTGATCGCGGGGATTTTCCGGCGGGAAAAAGCGACTTGAAAAAGGAAACCAAGGGCTCCTTTCCCGTGGCCCGAGTTTTAGTGGCCGGCCTTTGTGTCCTGCCACTCGCCGTGCTCGCGGCCTTGTCTTTCGCCGGCGCGTGGCCTTTTCCGGACGTGGTCCCCTCGCGCTGGACGGCGTCGCGCTGGCTGGACGTGCTGGCGGGCCGGGGCGGCCTCGCGGCGAGCTTCGGCGTCTCCATTCTCATTTCGGCGTCCGTGGCGCTGCTGTCGACGGTGCTGGGCTTCGTCACCTCGAAGCACGTGGCCTATCACCGGCGGCGCCGGCTGCTGCTGTTCCTGGCCTATGTTCCATTCGCCCTGTCGCCGGTCATCCTGGGCGTCTGCCTGCTCTACGTGGCCATCCAGGCCGGGCTCTCGGGCACCGTGGCCGGGGTGATTCTGGCGCAGACGATCTTTGCCTACGGCTTCGCCATCGTCCTCTTCCAGGGATTGTGGAGCCCGCGCATGCGGGCCTTCGAGGATTTGGTGCGCACGCTCGGCGGCAGCACGTGGCAGCTTTACGCGCGAGTCCTCGTTCCTCTCGCCAAGGAAATGTTATTGCTGTGCTTCTTCCAGACGTTCCTGATCTCATGGTTCCAGTACGGCCTCACGGTGTTGGTGGGCGGCGGCCAGGTGAAGACGCTGACGCTCAAGGTCTATGACTACGTGGGCGAGGCCAACGTATTCTATGCGGCGCTCGCGAGCTGCCTGCTGATCGTGCCGCCGGCGCTGCTGCTGTGGGCCAACAAAAGGTTTCTGTTCAAGGCGGTGTAGCGCATGTTCCTGGAGCTGCGCGGGATCTCGAAATCGTTCGGCTCCGAGCCGGTCCTGGCGGACGTCTCGCTCGCCGTGGAGCATCACGAGACCGTGAGCGTTCTCGGCCGATCGGGGAGCGGCAAGACGACGCTGCTCAAGATCGTCGCCGGCCTGGAGACCGCCGACCACGGCGAGTTGCGGCTCGACGGCCAGCGCATCGACGCCGTGCCGCCCCAGGCGCGGGGCGTCGTCTATCTCTACCAGGAGCCGCTCCTTTTTCCGCATCTCGACGTGTGGGAGAACGTGGCCTTCGGCCTGCGCCTGCGGGGCGTGGGCGGCGAGGAGCTCGACCGCCGGGTGCGGGAGATGATCGCCAGCCTGGAGCTCGACGATCACGCCCGCAAG
>DATIOS010000402.1:0-8153 GCA_035472915.1 Thermoanaerobaculia bacterium | reverse complement strand
CACCCAGGTCCAGCACCCGGACGTCAGGAAAACGCCCGGCTTCCGCGGCGAGGAAGAGGGCCACCTCCTGCCAAGCCTCGGGGGTGCGGATACCGCTGCCCATGTGAGCGTGGAGCCCCACCACGCGGGTCTCGTTGGCGGCAAGCAGGAGCTGAAGATCATCCAACTGCTCGGGCGCGATGCCGAACTTCGACTGCGCTCCGGCCGTGCGCACGTGGGCGTGGTGGCCGCGCCCGCGGCCCGGATCGAGGCGCAGGAAGACCTCCCGTTCCGCGAAGACCTCGGGCCACTCGCGCAGGGGATGGACGTTGTCCAGCGTCACCCGGGCTCCGGCGGCAAAGCCGCGGACGTACTCCTCGCGGGGGGCGAAGTTGGGCGTGAACAGGAGGCGCGAGCGGTCGAGGTCTGGAAAAAGAGACCGCACATGGTCGAGCTCCGCGGCCGACACGCACTCGAAGCTCAAGCCCGCGGCGTGAAAGACGCGCAGCACCTCCGGATTGGCGTTCGCCTTCAGCGAGTAGAACAGGCGGTCCACCGCGGTGAGGGAGCGCAGGGACGATGCCGCGGAGCGCAGCGTCTCGGCGTCGTAAACGTAGAGGGGTCCTTTCACGGCGGCAAGATCGATGAGCTCGTGCCGCCTGCCACGCCACCACTCCGCGGCTGACCCCTCAGGAGTCTCTCCCTCGCGCCCGAAGAGCTCGCTCCAGGTGGGGCCGAAGACCGGACCTTCCGCCTGGTGCCCGAAGAGGAGGCCATGGAGCTGGCGCACCAGCCGTTCGCTCTGGTCCTCGTCGACGATGAAGGTGAGGTTGAGGTCCGAGGCTGCCTGCGTCACGAGATGAATCTTCAGCTCCTCGAACGCCTCCAGCACCGGCCCCAGCTCGTGGAGGATGGCGCGGATCCCCCGCCCCACGAGAGAGAGCGAGGCCGTGGGAGCGATGACCTGCGGCTCGCAGAACGCCGAGAGATCGGCGAGCAGGGCGCGGAGGACGCCCGGCTCCAGGGCATTGGCCCCGGGGTCGAGCGACACCGTGACGTTGGTCTCCGAGGTCGAGACCGAATCGATCGACACGCCGTGCTCCGCGAAGATCTCGAAAGCCTTGGCCAGAAAGCCCACCTCCTGCCACATGCCCACCGTTTCCATCGCGATCAGGGTGATGCCGCTGCGCGACGAGATCGCCTTCACCTGCGGGCCGGTTACCGGTCCCGAGGCCGAGATCACGGTCCCTGGAATGTCCGGCCGGGCGGTCGACAGGACGTGCAGCGGAATGCGGTGCTGGCGCAGGGGCGGGATGCATCGCGGATGCAGCACCTTGGCGCCGGTGGTGGCGATCTCCTGCGCCTCCTCGTAGTTCAAGGCGCGCAAGAGGCGGGCCGAGGGGAGGAGGGAGGGATTGGCGGTGAACAGGCCGGGCACGTCCGTCCAGATCTCGCACCGCTCGGCTCCCAGCCGGGCCGCGAGGTAGGAAGCCGAGGTATCCGAGCCGCCGCGGCCCAGGAGCACGGTCTGCCCCTCCCGGTTGCGCGCGATGAACCCCTGGGACAGGATGGCCACGCCAGGCAAGCTTGCCAGTCGCGCCGCGAGCGCCTCGTCGCGCTCGAAGTCGCAGGTGGCCGAGAGGTAGGCTCGCGGACCGAAGGAGGCCGGATCTTCTCGGGCCTCAAGGGCCGTGCGCGCGTCGAGCCAGGAGGTCGCGATCCCCTGCGTTTCCAGAAAGGCGGCGCCGAGGCGGGTGGACATGAGCTCGCCGAAGGCCATCACCCGCGCCTTGAGCGCCGGTCCGGCCTCGCGCAACAGAGACGCGGCAAGGGCGAGGCGAGACAGCTCCTCGAAGTCGTCCGCCAGCCGCTCGTCCGCATCGATCCCTAAGGCCGCTCCCAGCTCCAGATGCCGCTGACGCAGAGCTGCGAAGGCCGCCTCGTGGCGCCCCTCGACGGCGAGGGCAAGGAGCGCTTCGAGCTGGTTGGAGACTCCGGAGAGAGCGGAGCAGACGACGAGCGGCCGCAGCCCTTCGGCGATCCGGCGGGAGGCGAGATCGGCGATGATTCGCCAGCGCTCGGGAGTGGAGACACTGGTGCCCCCGAACTTGAGGACGACCCAGCGGGTGGCCACCCCGCCGCTACCCTTTGGCCGCCAGCACCGCCTCGGTCAGCGCCGGCAGGACCTCGTGCAGGTCGCCGACGATGCCGTAGTCGGCGACGGTGAAGATGGGGGCGCCGGGGTCTTTGTTGATCGCCACGATTGTCGACGAGCCCTTCATGCCCACCAGGTGCTGGATCGCGCCGGAGATGCCGGCGGCGATATAGAGCTTGGGGGCCACCGTCTGGCCCGACGAGCCGATCTGGCGGTCGCGCGGCAGCCAGCCGTTGTCGATCACCGGCCGGCTGGCGCCGATCTCGGCGCCCAGCGCCTTGGCCAGCGCCTCGACGGGCGCCATCTTGTCCGCGCCGCCGACGCCGCGCCCCACCGCCACGATGACCTCCGCCTTGGTGAGGTCGACCGTGTCGCCCCCCACCTCTTCGTAGCCCAGGATTTCGCGGTCCGGCCTCACGGCCGCGAGGTCCACGTCCAGGGAATTGATGGAAGCCTCGCCGCGGACGACACCATCCGCCGGGAACGCTCCGGACTGGACGGAAACCAGCACCGTCCCCTTGCCCTTGACGCGCACTTTCGACTGCAATTTGCCGCCCATCACCGGACGGGTCCAGACCAGGTCGCCTTCGCCCTCGAAGGCGGTGACCTCGGGCAGCAGCCCGGCGCCGGCCGTTTGCGCCAAACGGGCCATGTAGTCGACCGTCTGATAGGTGTGGGGGAAGACCACGAACGCCGGGGCGGCGGATTGAATCGCCGGCGCCAGCGCGCCGATGTAGGACCCCGGCGTGTAGGTGCGGAGGGCATCGTGGTCGGCCACGTGGACGGCGGCAAGATCGCACTTCGCCACCTCGGCGGCGGCGGTCCCAAGACCGGAGCCCAGGAGCACGGCCTCGGCCTTGCCGCCCAGGCTGGCGGCGAGCTTCTGCGCCGCGCCCACGGCCTCCCAGGAAATGCGCGAAATCTGCCCTTCGCGGTGTTGCAGAACGACCCAGACATGGCTGGCCATCAGAGCACCCTCGCTTCTTTCTGGAGTTTCTCCACCAGGGACGCCGCTGCGGTCTTGGCGTCCCCCTGGAAGATCTGCGCCCCCTTGCCCGAGGCCGGGAAGGCGACGGACACGATCTCCAGGCGCGAGCCCGCCTCCCCCACCTGCGAAGCGTCGAGCCCCAGATCGGCGGGGGTCACGATGGCGATCTCTTTCTTCTTGGCGGCCATGATCCCCTTGAGCGAGGCATAGCGCGGATGATTGAGGCCGGCTTGGATCTCCAGCACGGCGGGAAGCTGGACACGGGAGACCTCGTTGACGCCGCTCTCCATCTCCCGGGTCACCTTGGCCGAGCGGTTCCCCTCCTCGAGCTCGACGCCCATCACCAGCCAGACGTGGGGCCAGCCGAGATGGCCGGCGATCACCGAGCCGGTGCCGCCGTAGCCCACGTCGTCGGACTGGGAACCGGTCAGCACGAGGTCGAAGCTCTCCCGCTGCAAGGCGGCGGCGAGAGCCCGGCCCGTGGCGAGGGCGTCGCCTTTGGCGAAGGCCGGATCGGAAAGGTGAACGGCCCGCGCCGCACCCACCGCCAAGGCCTTGCGCAGGGCCTCCTTGACGCGGTCCGGTCCGAGACTGACGACGACCACCTCGCCGCCCGTCTTCTCGGCGATGCGCAGGCCCTCTTCGAGCGCGTACTCGTCGCTCTCGTTGATGATGAACGGCAGGTCCTCCTCCTCCAACCACCGGCCGTCGCGGCTGACCCGCAGCCGCGCCTCGGTGTTGGGGACCTGCTTGATGCAGACGGCTATTTTCATGGGAAGAATCTCCTCGGAAGGGACCGCTCAGGTCCGCGGTGCGCGACCGGCGAGCAGGCGGCGCAGCAGCGGCGGAGCGGGATTGAAGGCCCACACCCGGTCGTCGAACCGCAGGGTGGGCACGACGCGCCGGCCGCCGCTCCTGGCGAGCACCACGGCTTCGGCTCCGGCGTCCTGGTCGATGTTCACCTCGTCGAAACGGGCTTCGGCGTCCTCCAGCACCCGCTTCATCCGGCGGCAGTCCGAGCACCAGGACGAGCTGTAGATGACGAGATTGCGGGCGTGGATGCCGATGCCTTCGGCGAGTCTCGCGGCCTCCGCCGAGGTGAGGCGGACGCCGACGATGCGGACCTTGCCGTCCGGCTCGCTGAGCAGCATGGCGGGGAGGTCCATCTCCGGCGAAATCCCCAGCCGCTCCAGCGGCGCCGCGGCCTCCGGCTGGGCGGCGAGGTCGAAGCGGGCGCCACAGCCGGCCGGCGGCTCGTCGTGCCGCGTCGAATCGAAGAAGATCTGGCAATCCAGGGCATGGCTCATAGAGAGGGTCCCGGCACCCGCACGGCAGCGCCATTGACGGCCGCCGAAGCGGGCGCAGTGAGAAAGTAGATGACCGCCGCCACGGCGTCCGTGGTGGCCCAGGTCGCCGGGTCGGCGCCGGGCATCGCCTTGCGGTTGGCTTCAGTGTCCATGGTGCCGGGAAGCACGGCGTTCGCCCGGCCGCCGAAAGGCGCCATTTCCCGAGCCAGCGCCTCGACCATGCGCAACACACCGGCCTTGGCGGCGGCATAGCCGCCGACTCCGGCCTCGCCCAGGAGCGCGGCCGGCGACGACACCGCCACCACGGCGCCCCCGCGAGCCTTCTCGAAGCGGCGGGCGGACTCCCGGAAAATACGGAACGTCGTGTCCAGATTGACCTTCACGAGGAAATCCCAGTCAGCGTCGGAAAGCTCGGCAAACTTGCCCCAGCGGAAGCCGCCCACGAGGTGCACGACCGCCCGGGGCACTCCCGAGGCCGCTTCCACCTCGTCGAACAGCCGCGTCACCTCCGCCGAGGACCCGAGGTCCACCTTGCGCACCGAGAGGGCCTCCGAAGGCGCCAGAGGAGTCAGCTCCGCCAGGTGCTCCTCGTTGTGATCCACCGCCAGGACGCGGTCTCCCTCGTCGAGGAAGCGCGCCACCACGCTCCGCCCCAGCGCGCCCCCGGCGCCAGTGATGAGGACTCTGCCGTTCATGCTCTCTCCAGAATTGGGTACTGCGAACGCTCCGCCTCCCCAAGGTTGCGCCCTGGCGGAGCGGATGGGAGACTACCACGGGTGCTCCTTCGACGATGAAATCTCTTCATTGCCCGCTCTCGGTCGTGATCCCCACTCACGGCACGCGAGAGCTGACGCTCGCCTGCCTCGCCTCGCTGTTCCAGTCGCCGGTCGCGGGGATGGAGGTCATCGTGGTGGACGATGCCAGCTGGGACGGCACGGTCGAGGCGGTGCGGGAGCGATTTTCCGAGGCCAAGGTGCTGCGCCACGAGACGGCGGAGCGCTTCACCCGCGCCGCCAACGAGGGCCTCGCCCAGGCGACCGGCGAGATCCTGCTGCTGCTCAACAGCGACACCGAGGTGGAGGCGGGGAGCCTGGCGGGCCTGGTGGCGGTGTTCGAGGAGAACCCGGAGCTGGGAATCGCGGGCGCCCTTCTCCACTATCCCGACGGCTCGCCGCAGTGGAGCGGCGGCCGGGAGCCCTCGCTGGCGTGGTTCTTCGCCCTGGCCAGCGGTCTGCCCGCCCTCCTCCAACGCCTCCCCTTCTACCGCCGCCTGAAACCGCTCGCCGCCCCAAGTCCGGCGCCCGTGGACTGGGTGACCGGTGCGGCCATGGCCTTCCGCCGGCCGGTATGGGAAGCGGCGGGCCCGCTGGACGAAGGATTTCTCTTCTACGCCCAGGACCTCGACTTTTGCCTCCGTGCCCGGCGAGCCGGCTGGGACGTGGCGGTTCGGCCAGAAATCCGGGTGCTCCACCACCACGGCGCCACCATTGGTCGGGACCCCGGCGCCAGCGGGCGCCAGCAGCCCGAGCTGCTGTGGAAGGATCTGTTGCGCTGGGCCCGCAAGCATCACGGTGAGCGCTGGGCTGCCCGCGCTGGACTGGCGCTGCGGGTGGGCGCCGTCCTGCGACTCTCCTGCCGCGGCCTCGCCTCGCCCTTCGTCGGGCCGAAGCGGCGGCAAGAATGGCGGGAGGGCGCGAAGGCTCTACGGGGAGCGCTGACCGCCCTCCGCTTGCCATCCTCCTCCTGACGTTGTACAAAGCCTGCGGCCCGGAGCGGGCTCCTCCCTATGCTCGAAATTTATCGCTATCGCGACCTCGTCCTCGCCCTCGTGGCCCGCGAGCTCAAAGTGCGCTACCGGCGCTCGGCCATCGGCTTCACCTGGACGATGCTGCAGCCGCTGCTGATGATGCTGGTGCTGCAGGTGGTCTTCAGCTCCCTCTTCCGCTTCCAGCTCGCCAACTATCCGGTCTACGCGATGGCGGGGATCCTGTTCTGGAACTTCTTCAGCCAGAGCATCGTCTCGTCGATGAACAGCCTGCGGGGCAACGCCCAGCTGCTGAAGAAGGTGCCGGTGCCGAAGGCCGTCTTTCCCATCTCCACCGTGGCTTCCGGCGTGATCAATCTGATCTTCGCCCTGGTGCCCCTGCTGCTGATCCTGGTGATCACCGGCCATCCGCTGACGCCGGCTCTCCTCTTCCTCCCGGTGGCCATCCTGCTGGCCGCACTCTTCACCCTGGGAGCCGGTCTGCTGCTGTCGCCCTTGTCGATGTTTTTCAATGACATCGTGGAGATGATCACCGTCATCCTCTCGGTGCTCATGTACCTGACGCCGATCTTCTATCCCAAGGAGATCGTGCCAGAAAAGATGCGGTGGATCGTCCGTTTCAATCCCCTGCGGTCGATCCTCGAAGTGTTCCGCGACCCAATCTACTACGGCAAGGTGCCACCCTGGAGCCACCTCACCGTTTCCTTTCTGATCGTCCTGGTCGCCCTCGGCGTCGGCGCCTACGCCTTCCGCAAGAGCAGCGACCGCATTCCCTTCTATATCTAATGTCCGAGCTCAGCATCCAGCTGCAGGGCGTATCGCTCTGCTACCGCCTCGCCAAGCAGCGCATTCCTTCGTTCAAGGAGTACGCCATTCACTTCCTGCGCGGCTCGCTCTCCTACGAGCAGCTGTGGGCGCTACGCGATATCGACCTCACCGTCGCCAAGGGCGAAACGCTGGGCATCGTCGGCCGCAATGGCGCCGGCAAGAGCACCCTGCTCAAGGTCATCTCTCGCGTGATGAAGCCCACGCAAGGGAGCACTTCCATCCGCGGCAACCTGGCCCCCATCCTCGAGCTCGGCAGCGGCTTCGACTACGAGCTGACCGGCCTCGAAAACGTCTACCTCAACGCCCTTCTGCTCGGCCACAGCCGCCGCGACATCGAGACCAAGGTCGAGGACATCATCGATTTCAGCGGCCTCGGGGACTTCATTCGCGCCCCGCTGCGCAACTACTCCTCCGGCATGCAGGCCCGGCTCGGTTTCGCCGTCGCCACCGCCTGGGTGCCGGACATCCTCATTCTCGACGAGGTGCTCGCCGTCGGCGACGCGACGTTCACCGCGAAATGCGAGGAGCGCCTGCGCCGCTTCCACGACGCCGGCTCGACGGTGATCCTCGTCTCCCACAGTCCCAAGGCGGTGCTCGACAATTGCTCCCGCTGCCTCTGGCTCGACGACGGCCGGCTGCGCGCCGACGGCGAATCGGCCAAGGTCCTCGACCTCTACCTGCGCCAGCACGGTACCGATCCTGGAGAGCACGAGGCCGGCAAGCTGCGGACGCCTCCCTGAGGCTCTCTCCCCTTCCAGCCAAGGAGACTCGGATGAAGTGGATGGTTTCTCTCGGCGAGCTCGGACAGGACCTCCGCTTCGCCGGCCGCCAGCTCGCCAAGAGCCCCGGCTTCACCCTGGTGGCGGTGCTGACCCTGGCGCTGGGAATCGGTGCCACGACGGCAACCTTCAGCGTCGTCTACGGCGTGCTGCTGCGCCCGCTTCCCTATCCACAGCCGGAACGCCTGGTCCGAGCCCTGTTCGTCGGCCCGAAGGGCCAGCTTCAAGGGGCCTTCTCGCCCCCCAACTTCATGGACTTCCGCACCGCCACCCGGACGCTCTCGGGCGTCTCCGGGTTTCACGGCGGCACCCTCAACCTCTCCGGCGACGGCGGCGAGGCCGAGCGGCTGCC
>DATIOS010000401.1:0-4476 GCA_035472915.1 Thermoanaerobaculia bacterium | reverse complement strand
GTTTGGATCTGGGGGACGTAGAGGGTGTCGGGGTCCCGTGGGTCGGTGACCAGGTTGTCGACGATGAAGAACGGCTGGTTCACTTGCTTCAGCTCGCTCCAGGAAGCGCCCTCGTCCACGGTCTTCCAGAGGCGATGGCCGGCGACGACGTAGAGCGCGGAGCCGTCCTCTGAGAAAACGGGGCTGAACAGCGATCGCGTGAGCGGATCGGGGGTGATCTGTACTGGCGGCCGGGGAACGAAATCCCAGTCCAGGCCGCCGGCGGGGCTGCGAAAGACCCTTGAAGGCTGGTGGTCGCCCAGAGGTCCTTGGAGTCGCGTGGGTCGATGGCCAGATCGACGATCAGGCCGGCAAGCCCGCGGTTGCGCAGTTGCCAGGTGTTTCCACTGTCGGTGCTGGCGACGACCCCGCCGGGGTCGCGGCCGGTGACATCGAAGCTCGAGGTGTGCAGGCCGGCGTAGAGCGTGGAGCCCCCGAGGGCCAGAGAGGTGACGCTGGCGCCGGTGCGCAAAGCGACGGGAGACCAGTGGCCGCCGGCGTCGGTGGTGCGGGAGACGCCCTTCGCCGCGGTGCCGGCCCAGGCGGTCCTGGCGTCGGGCGAAATGGCCAGCGACGTCACGGCGCCGGCGCCGGCCGGCTGCCGGGCCGTCGATTTCCAGGTGGTGCCGCCGTTCGGGCTGAAAAAAGTGCCGCGCCCCGCGACGGCTGCCCAGAGAATCCCGGCACGGGAGGCGCGGACCAAGGCCGTGATCCCACTCGCGGGCAGCCCGTGGCCCGCGATCTTCCAGGTTTCGCCAAAGTCCACACTTTTGAACAGGCCGCCATCGGTCCCCGCGAAGACCGTTCCCGCGGGACGGGCGAGAGCGATCACGGTCCTGACGTTGCGGGTGGGGCCCTCCGGCAGCGGCTGCCGACTCGGGAGCCACGTGGCGCCGCCGTCGAGGCTGTGCCAGACGCCTTCGGAGGTCGCCAGGTAGATCCGGGAGGCCGCCGCAGGGTCGACCGCCAGCTCGCGGGCCTGACCGATATCCGCGAAGGGCACGCCCGGAGTCCAGTGGGCGCCGCCGTCGGTGCTCTTCAGCACCCGATTGACCTCGATCGCCTGATAGATCGTCGTGTGATGACTGGGGTCTACCGCCACACTGCCCGCGGCCGGGCCGCCGAGAATAGGAATCCAGGAAACGCCTCGGTCGACGCTCTTGAAGGTGCCCTGGGGTCCCAGGGTGGCGTAGACCACCCGGGTATCCACCGGATCCACGGTGAGGTGATCCACATCGCCCCCGAATGGGCCCAGGGAAGTCCAGTGGGGAGCCGCGGCGAGGGGAGAGGCGAGCGCCAGGGCGAGGGCCGCGATGATCGCGATGATGAGACGTGGAAACGCGGACATGAGAATCTCCTTCGAGAGGCAGAGCCGCGGATGGGCGCAGCCTCTTTCAGTCATCATGCAACAATCTTACCGACCAGCTCAATCATTTATATATACGTTGGCCCAACGACTATCGTTGATAGCTCTATATTTCGCTCAATAATCGGGATGCAACGACCACGGCGGGCTGGCAGCGTCGCCATCGCGATGGGGGAGGATCTGGCGCAGGTAGGGCTCGATGCCGCGGCCGGCGTCCCAGTTCTGGGGATAGCCCAGGGAGCTTTCCTCGAAGCGCACGCCGTCGCGGTAGTGGGTGGCGCGGATGTGGAGGTGGCCGTAGACGACGGCCTCGGCGCGGAAGCGCAGGTGCCAGTCCGTGGTCAGCCGGGTGCCGCACCAGATGGAGAAGCGGGGAATGCGGGGGAGCACGGCGAGGTCCTGGCGGAGGGGAAAGTGGTTGATGAGGATGAGGCGCCCCCGGCTCGCCGCTTCCGCCAGCCGGGGCTCGGTGAGCCGCACCCTCTCGTGGCACCAATCGATCTTCGAGGCGAAGGGGTCGGGATGGAGGAGCACCTCGTCGGAGCACAGGAGGTTCTCCTCGGCCGCCCACTCCAGCGCCTGCTCGATGGGCACGGAGTCCGGCCGGAAGGAGTAGTCATAGAGCACGAAGGTGGGGGCCAGGATGCGCCCCGGACCGTCCGCAGGATCGTCGCCGGGCCAGCGAACGTAGGGATCCTCGGGCGTCAGCACGCCATGCTCACGGCAGAGAGCGACCAGGCGCTGGTACTTGGCCTCTCCCCGCAAATGGTCCGGCGCCGTAGGCACCGTCCACAGGTCGTGGTTGCCCGGCACCCAGAGAACGCGGGCGAAGCGGCGGGTGACGATGCCGAGGGCGAAGCGCAAGTGGGCCTCGGTTTCGCCGACGTCGCCGGCCAGGATCAGCCAATCATCGGGATGGGCGGGCAGCTCCTGGAGCGCGCGGCGAGTCACTTCGTAGCGGAGGTGCAGATCCCCCAGCGCGTAAAGCTTCATCGCGGATTTCAGGGGATCAGTTGACCGGATCGCCGGAGTCGCCGGGATCGTCGGGACCCTCGGGATCATGGACATCACCGAGGCCGGCGGGGTCGCCCAGATCGCGAAGCGCCCGCTGGACGATCTCGTCCTGGGACATTACCCTTCGCTGCGGCTCGCCGTCCTCTTCCTCCTGCTCGCCGCCGGGGAAGAGCAGAGCCTGGCGCAGCCCGTTCTCCGTCGTCTCCACTTCGGTCAGCGAGTGGCGGACGGGCTCCAGCGAATGATCCGGATGATAGAGGGCGCCGCCGCCGGAGGGGATGCCGAACCCCCTGGCCAGCTCGCCGGCCTTGGGCACGGCGCGTAGCAGGCCCGACCACGACGGCTCGTCGTGAACGTCGATGACGAAGGGCACCAGCCGGAAGGTGTCGAAGATCTCCTCGTCGTTCCAGCCTTTGAGGCCGAGCTGCACGGCGCCGGCCGAGACGCCGATGAGGATCGCGCCGTCGTAATACCGCTCCACGATCTTGTCCTTGAGGCTCGAGGCTTCGAAAGCCCGCCAACCCTTCTGCACGTCGCCGCCGGCCAGGAGGATGAGATCGGCCGCCGCCAGGAACTCCAGGTCCCCGGCGTCGGGTTGGGAGGGGATGTGACGGCAGTCGCCGTCGCGGACGCCGATCTCCGCCATGGCACCCACGAACAGGTCATAGAACTCCGGCAGGTCGCCGTTCGAAGCGCCGAGGTAAGCGGCCCTCGGCGCGCTGCCGGTCGCGTCAGCCTCGATCAACGCCCGCGCCCGTTCGAGGAAGCGATGCCCCTCCTCGTCGCGCCAGAAGAGGAGTTGGCTGTCGGCCAGCAGGAAGATGGGTTTGAGGGTGGACATAAGTCGGGGTGATTCTACTCTGTCCTACTTCGCCGGCTCCGTCTTCCGCATCCCCGACTCGCCGAAGTACCACCGCGGCGCCGGCTGCCAGACGAGGCCGAACTCCCGGGTGGCGGCGGCCAGGATGCGGTCCATGGGCTCGTCCAGGGAGTCGGTGAACAGCAACCGGTCGCAATCCGCCGGCAGGATCGTGCACTCGGCCACCATGCCGCGGCAGATGAACTCCTGGAGAGGCCGCCAGTACTCGGTGCCCATGAGGATGAGGGGAAAGTTGCGGATCTTGCCCGTCTGGATCAGGGTGGCGCACTCGAAGATCTCGTCCATGGTGCCGAAGCCGCCGGGGAAGACGACGAAGGCGTAGGAGTACTTGACCATCATCACCTTGCGGACGAAGAAGTAGCGGAACTCCACCCAGCGGTCGAGATAGCGATTGGGTTTCTGCTCCTTGGGCAGGATGATGTTGCAGCCGATCGAGCGAGCGCCAACGTCGCGGGCGCCGCGGTTGGCGGCCTCCATGATGCCCGGCCCGCCGCCGGTGAGGATGGTGAAGCCGGCGCGGCCGAGGCGGCGGCCCATCTCGCGGGCCATCTCGTAGTAGCGGTGGTCCTCCTGAAAACGGGCGGAGCCGAAGACGGTGACGCACGGCCCTACGAAGTGCAGGGCGCGGAAGCCGCGAATGAAGTCGACGCCGATGCGGATCAGCCGGCGAAACTCGGACGAACGGGCATGCGGCCCTTCGAGGAAACGGCCGTCCTCCGCCTGCTCGGTGCCCTTGCCCCACCGCGGCGCCTCACCCGCGGAGGCCGCCGCCTGCTGCTCCTCGGCCGGCACCGGGCCGGGGGACTTCTCGGGTCGAATCTCTTCCATGCCGGCGAGAGTAACAAAAAGACTGGCAAGAGATGGGCGCTAATTCTGCTGCGAGGCTCCCCCGCCCAAGACCCTCACCCCTGCCCCTCTCCCGCCCCCTCCCAACCCCCCACACCGGGAGAGGGGGAACGCGACTTAAGCCGTTTACTTGCTTGTCTCCCTCTTCTCCCGGTGTGGGGGGTGCGGCGGGGGCGGGAGAAGAGGGCCGGGGTGATGAGGGTCTTAGGGGTCAGGTCTCTTGAGACCTGCGCACCGTCTCCAGAATACGTTGATAAACGCTCTTCCGGCTCAGCTGGAAGACATCGCTGACGATGCTCTGCACCTGGCTGGGGGGCAGGCCCTCCGCCAG
>DATIOS010000400.1:0-1700 GCA_035472915.1 Thermoanaerobaculia bacterium | reverse complement strand
TTGATGTAGGTGGGTCCCAGGATCTCCAACCGCCGCCGGAGCTGCACGGGGAACGGGCGGTCGACGATGGCGCGATCGAGGAACGGCCGCACCAGCCAGGCGAGGAGGCGCTCGACGCTGAACAAGGCCCGCAGCCGCTTGCCCTTGCCGAGCGCCTGCCCCTGCCGGGCGTGGGCCACGAGCCCGCCGAGGAACAGGGCGAAAAGATGCCGTTGGGTGGTGAGGAAGCGGCGGACGAGCCCTTGGGGGGGCTTGTCCGAAAGCATCTCGAAGCCGGGAATGGCGCCCGACGAAGGAGATGGCTCGGCCGGCGCCAAAGCCGCGGTCGAGGGATCGGCGACCGTGGTCGCCTGAGGTTCGGCCTGCATTGGCGTCGAGTCTACCTCTATCCGTGGCGCTCACCCCCGCCCAAGACCCTCATCACCCCAGCCCTCTTCTCCCGACCGCCCCATCCCCCTCCCCGGGAGAAGAGGGAGCAAGGCAGGAACGCCCCAGGGGTACCCCTCTCCCGGGGCGGTGGTTGGGGCGGTCGGGAGAGGGGCAGGGGTGAGGGTTTTGGGTGGGGGACCCATCCCGGGGTGATGAGGGGCCTTACCTATTCCTCCCATACTGCTCGTGGCTCGAAACCCAGTCCAGCGAGGAGATGGCCGACGCCAGCGACAGCTCGCCCGCCAGCACTACGCCGGCGATGATCTCCGCGAGCTTCTTGACCTTGCCCTTGCCAGCGCAGCCGAGGATTTCCAGGCATTCGCGCTGGGTGGCGAGGTTCGTGCCGCCGCCGTGGGTGGCGACGATGAGCGACGGAATGGTGAAGGAGATGTAGAGATCCTTCTCGGGGGTGAGCTCGGTGTAGACGATGCCCGCCGACGACTCGGAGACGTTGGCCACGTCCTGGCCAGTGGCAATGAACATCGCCGTGATGCCGTTGGGCGAGTGAGCGCCGTTGTTGTTGGCGCCGGACATGAACGCCCCGACGTTGGCGATTCCCGAGTGATAGTGGAGCGTCTCGGGGTCCACCCGCATGTTCTGGATGAGGACCTCGCGCGGGATCGTCGCCTCCGCCGTCACCCGCTTGCCGCGCGTACGCATGACGTTGATCTGCGACGACTTCTTGTCGGTGGCGAAGTTCGATTCCAGATAGAAATGGCGGATCTTGTCGTGGTTCTCCAGGATCCAGCTGCAGGCCGCGAAAGTCGCCCGGCCCACCATGTTCTGGCCGGCGGCGTCGCCGGACGTGTAGTTGAAACGCAGGAACACCAGCTTGTTCGAAAGGAAGTTGTCGATGTAGGTGAGCTTGGCGATGCTCGACGTGCCTTCCGCTTCTTCGCGGATCTGGCCGATGTGCTCCTCGACCCAGGCCACGAAGTCGCGGCCGTCGCGGGCGTTGTCGAAGACGAACACGGGCGCCCGCTGCATGCTGTCGTTCACCACCGTACAGGTGACGCCGCCCGCGAGGTTCAGCACCTTGATGCCCCGGTTGTAGGAGGCGACGAGCGTTCCCTCCGCCGTGGCGAGGGGAATGAGGAACTCCCCCTGGGCTTCCTCGCCGTTGATCTTGATCGGTCCGGCAAAGCCGATGGGGACCTGTGCGACGCCGGTGAAGTTCTCGATGTTGCCCTTGGCGGCTGCGGGATCGAAGGAAAACTTATCGATGTGCTGGAGCTTGACTCCCGCGTAATCCTCGACGAACTTCTGGCGGG